>NZ_CP014238.1 GCF_001553955.1 Moraxella osloensis | reverse complement strand
TTCAAGATCCACTTTATCTAATTCTACAGCGAATACGTTTTCAAGCTCAGATTGGGTGTAACCACAAAGCGCTGAGAATCTTTCATCTAAGGTAACATCGTATAGATTATTTAAACCTGAAAATAGATTGATTTTACTAAATTTAGAAACGCCCGTGAGCATAGCAAATTGTATATGGGCATCTTGACCTTTAATTACGGAATAAAAATCCCTTAACTGATTACGGACAATAATAGACTTTTCTGAATTATGCAAACTGTCTAAAATCGGTTTATCGTATTCATCTATCAATATGACAACTTTTTGCCCTGTTGTTTGATGGCAATGCTGAATGAGTGCTTGAAACCTACCACTAATCGTTTTTAAGCTATTAGTAATATACCATTTTTCTTCTAAAGCCGTTAAGACGTCTGATAAAGCAAGAGACAAGTCGTCGTAACCTTCTATACCGCCATCAAAGCTAATGCGAATAACAGGATAGGATTGCTCCCATTGCCAGTGATGTTCAGCATATAATCCAGTGAATAGCGCCTTGTTACCTGCAAATACTTCAGCAATAGTATCAAGGGTCAGGCTTTTGCCAAACCGTCTAGGTCTTGATAAAAAAATATATTTACTAGTATTAATTAGTTCAATGATTTTGGCCGTTTTATCGACGTAATAATAGTTACCTTGTCTTAGTTCGGCTAAATTTTGGATGCCGATAGGAAATTGTTTTTTTACCATTTATTAGATCCCCACTAAGAATCACAAGATAATTTCAATAACTTAATAAACTTATTTCCCAAGAGTAACTTATGTAAGTTATGCATAAAAAGTAAGTTATGACATTTAATGAAAAAATACAACTTATTTAAGTTATTTAACTTTCTTCATTTTTTGTTGCGAGAACTGCTAAATTTAATTGTTCTTCTGAAAGAAAGCTTAACTGCTGAATCGCTGTTTTGACAATTATCGAACGATTAGCACGAGCGACCCTACTTTTTACAAGTAATTCATCGATTTGATCACTCACTTCTTGGGTAAGTGAAAAAGTTTGGCGAATATATTTAGCCTTCGATTCTTTTTGTAGCGAATGGGTATTCGCCCCACCAATAAAACTATCGACAGAGATATCAGCATTATAACCTTTTTTCTTTAAATCACTTAAACCCATTATACTTCTCCTAAAAACTCTTCGGCAATCGCTACAATTTCTGCGCTAGCCTTGCCATCTGTATCACCTTTGGCTTCAAATACTGTAAATCCATTTTCATCAGCGTCATCATAAATATTACGATTACTGGTGAAATTTTGAAGAGCTGGAATATTAAAGGATTCACAAGCATCTTTAGCATCGGTGATACGCTGGAATTGACTGGGCAAAGTTGGACATTGTGTCATGACGGCTTTTGCTTTTAAATTAGGATTGATGGCTTTTGCCATTTTCAACAGATTTTCCATGTGTGCCAGTGTTTTTAAATCCCGACGTTTAGGTCTAAAAGGCAACAACATATGGGTTGCAACAGTCATAGCAGAACGTAAGGCTTCAGAATCTTGACCACCTGCATCAATGACAATATCTTGATAACGCTTTGACAAATCAATTAGTGTCTGTCTAATATTACCTGAGCATTGCACTGATGGGAGTGTTTTAGAAATTTGGTTTTGCTCCCGCTCTTTTACCCAGTCAGTCGTTGTACCCTGCGGGTCAGCATCTAACAATAAGATGTCTCGATTTCTATTCTGCAAATAAACTGCAATATTTTGAGCTAAGCAGCTCTTGCCTGAACCACCTTTTTCACCGCCAATTAAGATTATCATAAGTTACACCTTTTATTTAAGTTATTAAAGTTACATAACCATTTTAACAGATTTAAGTTACGTAAGTTAATTAATTTATTCAAAATTTTATCATATATAATTTATTGATTTAAATTAATTTTTCACATAGATGTAATATTATTTAATGAAATTACTTACGCAAGTTACTTATTAGCATTAACTTATGTAATAAATTATATGATTAAATAGGACGTATTTCTACCAACTTCTTTCTAATATTTCTTGAATATTTTTAAATTTTTTAACACTAGTAGGGTCTTTTAGTAAGACACGCCAACTATTAAAAACTTCATCATAACTTCTACTATCATTGCTTGCGAGTAAACTACTATTAGCATCTAGAAACTCCTTTTTAAATTTGGCCAATTTATTAATTTGACCATCTGATAGTCCTTTTATTTGCCATGATAGTGCTAGAGGATTTTTTTTCTCTGACTCAAGCATATCAATTGTCTTACCAACAGGTTGCGCAGTTTTTTTAGCTTGAGCTTTTAATTTGAATTTTAGCTCAAGATGAGTGAATTTTTTTCCCGTTTTTACAAGTTTATATTCAACATTAATTTTAGTTTTTTCATTAATTTCATTGACTGCAGTTTCAATAACTCGTACTTTCAAATCTTTGGTTGCAGGGTATTTGTCACCAAGATCAAGAAACTCTCTTAAATCTTCAATTGTGATTTTTCGAAACCCTGTATCTTTAAATTGCATGAGTAATTCAAAGAATCTAATACTATACGAGCTACTAAGCCCTGCAATATCTTGTTTTAAATATTGGGTAAAATTAGCTGATAAATTGCTCAAATAGGGCAAAATTGATTTACTAAATCTAAGAACCACAAAATGCTGATTATTAGGCATTTTAGTTGGTTGTAATCCTAAACTTTGAGCAAGTTTAATCATACCTTCGCCAGTTCCAACTCCCATATCCTGTACCCAGCGAGTTTTTAGTACATCGTCACCTACTTTTAATACAATAGAACGTTCATACAAACGTTCAGCCGCTTCACGCATTTCTCTATATGCAGTTTTAGGATGCACACCCATTTCAATAAAATCGCTGACTTCGACGGTATAGACCTCTTCATCTTGAACTTCCACACCTTTAGGTATTTGAGAAATTGCAGAGAGAATCAAGCGTTGTTCATTTGCAGTTAAGTGATAACTGGCAGTAATAACTACATTAGATTTCACAATTAGATCATTACTCATGGCAAAATTCCAATAATTAATAGGACACAAAATATCATAGTCCCATTAAAGTAGTCAATCCGTCCCATTAAAGTAGTCAATCCGTCCCATTAAAGTAGTCAATCCGTCCTATTAAAGTAGTCAATCCGTCCTATTTACGTCCTCCAAAACCGGGCTACATCAGGCATACAGATGGTCTACAAACCTTTAAAAACTATAAAAACCTAAAAAAGAAATTTTTTGTTTTTAAAATTTTATATATTTAAACGTTGAAATTCCTGTAAGTGGAATAGCCAAGCAGCAAGATTGGCAGATGAATCGAGCGTTTTTAAGCCCCAGCTATACCACCAAGCTATCAGATCTACTCAAAGTGCATTAGTGCGAGTTTGCTAACGGCTGTTAATAAATCCATGTTAAAAGAGAAACCCTGATGTGTGCCAACTTTCAACCCATTAGCGCTACGCAAGCGCCGTTATTTACCAATCAACAGCTCAGCTTTGCCGTCAAACAGGATATTTACTCAGGCTATAAAGCCCCCTTGCTATTTGCTAACCTCTTATCAAATACGAGGGGTGATCCTGCCGAGTGGCACTCAGCCATGTTTGGAATGGTGCCTAAATGGGCCTAAGATATCGATATTGCCAAGCACACTTATGATGCCCGTAGAAACGGTGATGGAAAAACCGAGTTTTAAACATGCTTGGTACAACAATCAGTTTGCGTTAATTCCGGTACAAACCATCTATGAGCCGTTTACCGTAGCCGCTTTATATGAAATTGTTAAGATAGGGGAGCAAATCGTTCGCTCCATGACCATGCTGACCACCAATGCCGATAATCATCCTTTCATGTTACAATTTCACAAGCCTGAAGATGAAAAACGCTCGATTGTGGTGATTGAACCTGAACATCGCCAGGATTGGCTCAATATGCATCATGAGGACGCGTTTGAGCTACTTAAACCGATGGGTGCTGGGTATGTAGCGGAACATCTGCCAAAGCCGAAAAAACCGCTTAAAACGGCGCAAATGGATGTGTTTAATGGCTAGGGTAGCGATTATATGACTGACTTACATCCATGATTGATTAATTTAATGACTTCAACCCCAATGACAGCAGATACGCAATCTCAAATCGATGCCATCTTTAACCAAGTTGTCCAGTACAACCAACAGTACGATACCAGCAAACCCTTATTCTTTGATACTGAAACCACCGGTGGCGGCAGGAATGATCAAATCATCGAAATTGCGTTTTGTGATAGTGATCGACATGTGATTATCGATACGCTGATCTACACAGATAGACCGTCTAGCCTAGGCGCATTTAAGGTGCATGGTATTTATCCTCATGAGCTGATAGGTAAACCTACCTTTATTGATATTCAACCCGCGATTGTACAGTTGCTCAAAGGAAGAACCCTGTATGCTTACAATGCCAGCTTTGATATTCGTATGATGCGGCAATCAGGTCATAAGCTTCGCTTGCAGCAAGTTGAAGTAAAATGCCTGTGTAAGCAGTTTGCTGATTTTATCGGGCAATACTCACCGTATTTTAAAGCCAATCGTTATTTTAGCCTAAGCAAGGCTATGACCCACTTTGGGGTAGAACATAGCAATGCGCACCGCGCTAGACCCGATGCGCTAGCCTGTGTAACGGTATGGCAGGGGATGATGGGAAGTCATCATTGGGATTATTGAATGACGTATCATATTAAAATACAGCTATGTAGTAGGGAACAGAGCAACCTAATTAATAAGGTTGCTCTTTTTTATTGTGCTGGGATTCGTCATCATCTACATACAAAATAATATCACCTGGTGCGCAATCTAAATACTTACATAATTTATCAATGGCATCGATATCAATTTTTATCACATCATTGTTATACAAACGATAAAGGGTCGAACGACTTATATCCAAATCTCTATCAATATCGGCAACTTTAAGTCCACGTTGTGCCAATAAAACAGGCAAATTTATCTTTATCACAATAAAATCCCTAAAAATGAAAATAAATACTTGATTTAGGAATAAAATAATATTAACATAGTTCCTAAATTAGGGAATAAATTTTATTTTTAGATATAAATTCCCAATTTCAGCTATTATCCCATACTTGAGATAATTTTCCAATCGAACAACAAAAAATTCAAGGAGCACAAAAATGCACCCAAACCCCGTCATCCAACAAATCTATAACCAACTCGATCAAAGAGAAAACCGCCAACAGCAAATTAATAAGCTTACAAGCCAACTAATCAAAGAACAGCGGATACAACCAGGTGACAACCTTTACCTATTTCTAGGACTCATCAAACGCTGCAACAACACCCAAGCCATTCAAACATGGATTTCAGAAATATTAGACGACATAGACGTAAACGACGACCAAGAAAAATACCAACAGCTTGAGCATAAATTTCTAAAACTTATGCCAGAAATAGCATAGAACAAGTCCCTTTAACAACCGCCAAAATCACAAGCCTAACCTAAAAAAAGGACCATCATATGCACTACAAATACCTCGCAAAAAACCACATCAGTGAACAACAAACCATCATTGTGCGTGACTACTTTGAAACCCCACTAGAAACTCACGGCAATCATTTAGATCACATCACACATATCTGTCAGTATTACAACATCAGTGCGCCGTTATTAAGCGAGATGGTCAGCCACTTCAAAATCTATGACACCCAAACCCACTGTAGAGAGTGCAACATCATGCGACAAATCTACGAACCGACCTATAACTATCAGAACCAAAAATTCAATTGGATATGCGATGACTGTCATCAATTCATTCAACAGCAATCCAATCGCAGTTTTTCATTGGCGCAATATTATAATGAAGACGATGACTGTCCCTTCTAAAAAAATCATACCCCCATCTAAAAACCTAAAAACCTAAAAAAATAAAGCGACATACAATAGACCCTGTCGCTTTTTACATACTATATTCTCTGATAACAACGACATCCATTAAACTATTCTAATCTTTAGGATCACCATTCATCACATCATTTTGTAAAAAACCACTAACCCACTCTTTATCTTTCTCATTCAAATTTTCATCAGCAAGCATCAGATTTAAAAAATCAGACAAAGAAATCGTAGCTTTATTTTCCGGTAACTTTTTTAACGACTCAATAATTACTAAACCAAAACGTCGATAGCGATTTTCAATAACTTGTTTCTTTTCGTTTTCATGCATTTGCAAAGCCAGTTTGGCTTTTTTCTTAGTTTCACGAGCAGTAATTTTAGCTTGCTCAAAACCAAGCAATAATCTTAACTTTCTTAAATCCGAATCTGACAATAAAGCTTTCTGAAATAGCGTCAACATTAACAGTTGCTCATCCGCTAATCTTTTAGACTTAGCAATCTTAGCCTCAAATTCCCTAACCAATCTATCCAATAACTCATTTTCTGATTTAGTTAATTCATTTTTCATAATAAACTCATATAGTTACTACATAATACCATTATAAAAACATCCAGTAAAAAGTCAAAGAAAAACTACTTGCAAACATAAACAATGCTCGTATAATCAAATAGATTACCTTGAAGCAAAAAATCTTTTAAGCTAGCAAAGCCAGAGTTACCAAATTCGCTTCGCTGCTTTGGTAATCTGGCGCTGGCAATTGGGGGCATAGCCCCCTCTTGACACCCCCGTCGTCTCCTATTCTGATTCCCCAGGGTCAATTAAGAAGCGGAGACGATTAAAAACCCTTTACTGCTTAATTGAACGTTATATGTTATCGATAAATGAAGAACAACAATTGACATCTGATAAAAAGACTAAACGTCAAAGTCGTTTAAATCTTAGACTCAGTGATAGCGAGTTTGAAATGGTACAAAGCAAAGCGCAAGGGTTTGGGTTGCCCTTAGCTAAGTTTGTGCGCGTGTGCCTATTAGATTTACCCAAACCTTTAAAACGCACGCATGATTTACCAATCGTTGATCCAAATTTATATCGCCAATTAGTGAGCATTGGCAACAATATTAATCAATTGACGCGTTATGCGCATACCGCTTCACTAGACCCTAAGAAAAATTTGGATGTGTTAGAACTAGCTTATGCCCTACAAAAAATTGCTAATGAACTAGAGATATTACGTTTAGAGCATAGCCTAACTAAAACGCAAATTATTGAAAATGAAGCGGTGGATATGAATGTGGCTGTTGATGAAACTAAGTAACTAAACTGAGTAACTAAAATCAGTAACTAGTCTCAATAATTTTATGGCAGAGGGAAAATGTTAGTTCGGTTTTTTAGTCATGGTAAAGTCAAAAAAGGATTTGCAACAAGATCGGGTGGCGGTGGCGATGTTCAATCATATTTATTATTTGATAGAAATGATAAAACCAAACCCCGCGAGGGGGCTCGTTTAATCTACGGGGATGATGCAGTCACCACGGAAATTATTAATGGTATTAAAAATAGTAAGCTTTATACGTCTGGAGTATTTTCATTCGCACCTGAAGAATCGATAACTGATACGCAAAAAATTGAAATCATAGAATCGTTTGAAGCCAATTTATTTCCTGGCATGACTCGAGGTGAGTACAGTGGCTATTGGGTCGAGCATGTTGATAAAGACCGCCAAGAATTGCATTTTGTATTTGCAGATATTCATCTACCAACGGGTAGATCGTTAACGGTTTATTACCATCATAAAGATTTAGATTTGGTGGATAGTTGGAAGGATTTGATCAATTTCGATTATGGCTTAGCCGACCCCAATGATGCTAACCGTCAGCGTGTTTATCGGCTTAAAGGCTATGAGTATGCGCATAAAAAAATGCATGAGAAACAGATATTCGCTGAACAAAATAGTGCTTCGTTAGTTGGTACAAATAACGTTGGCACTAACAAAGTATTTATCGAAGAAGAAATTGCTCTGCATTTGGTTGAAACGATTTTGAGTGATAACAGTATTGAATCTCATGAAGATGTGGTACGCCTAATTGGTGAGATGTTTGAAATTACTCGTATTGACAAAAAAGGCAAATCGATTTCGATTAAAAATCCAAACGGTGGCAGAAATATAAAATTAAAAGGGATGCTATATGAGCGAGAGTTCACAAGACAAAGTCTCGAAAATTTTAGAACAACAAAAACAAAAGAACCTGCAACTCGAGCAAAACTTGCAGAACTTAATGAACAAGAGGTTGGACGACGCCTTCGTCGACTTCAACAGCGCTTTAAACAATATTATGAGTCGCATCGAGAGCTCGGGCAACAAGTTGATCAACAACTTACTGAGCCAGGCTACACCTCTGATCGACGACCAAGTGACAACAGCCAACCAGAACCTAGTGCAGTCAGTCAATCAGTTGGAGCAAACTCAGCAGATGCTGAGCAAAACAACCGATCAAATCCAGCTAACCAATCAGAAATTAGGAATATTACAGTTTCAGATTTTAGAGAG
Organism: Moraxella osloensis; assembly: GCF_001553955.1. Classification (NCBI taxonomy): domain Bacteria; kingdom Pseudomonadati; phylum Pseudomonadota; class Gammaproteobacteria; order Moraxellales; family Moraxellaceae; genus Faucicola; species Faucicola osloensis. Next base: position 31,895 of record NZ_CP014238.1, on the reverse strand, counting down.
TCAGCACCAAAGCCAAAAGCTTTTCAGGGAATACGCCAACAACTTGGTAGAACAAGCCAAGACCCACATGAAGCAGAGCGAGACGGTGTATCAGGGCTTTTACCAAGCCCAAGCGCAAAAACAAGCGAACCTGAGAGTCAAGGCAATGATGATTGGGATGATTACCTTCGTTCTAGCCTTGATTCCAACGCTAGTAATGCTGGGGATGACCTATTACTCAAGCCACTTGATGAGCCAACAGCAACAGCAATTGGCTCAGGTGGAACAATCGATAGAACAACAACAGCAGCAGTTGGCGCTGATTTCAGCGAAAATTCAGCAGACACCGGCCGAGGCTCGAGCATTAACGATGGTGACCGTGTTACCCAACGACCAAGATCCCAAGCAAATGCTGATTATTCCCAAAAATCAACAGCAAGTGAAATTTGGTTTGAATCCCAAAAGGCAATTGGTGTTACAGATAGCGCCAGACGCACCAAATTAAAACCGGCAGCAAAGCAGCAAGGAATAACCCATGACCCTACCTATCAGTCCAAGCGAGCTCATCACACAAAGCTTACAAAAATTGTCGAACGATTTGCACAGCCAAATGACCGAGCAAATCAACCAGGCAGTCCAGAATCTACAAACACAGATGAGCGAAACACTTTCTCAATTGATACCAGACTTGCTCGATCAGCTTATACCGATTATCGAAGAAGAAATCCAAGACCGTCTGCAGCCGCAGCTAGCGAAGATGGAGACCTACTTACAAGAATTAAAGACCACCAATCAACAGCAGCTAAAAATGCTAAAATTAGGCAGGGAAGAATATCAGCTCTTACAAGACAAAATGCAACAAGCCTTGAACCAATTAGACAGTATACAGCCAATCGACGACAACGAGTTCAAACAGTTACTAAAGGACTTGGAAAATTCAATCATTACCTTACAGCGCAGCAACACCATGCAGAACAAAGATCTGAAGTCCTTAATCACGCTAATCAAGGACTTAGCGCCTTTAAAGACGGATATGAAGAACTCACTAGCGCATTTCACTCAGCAGCAGAAAGTTTTAGACAATTCACTGAAGCAGTTTCAACCCTTGCTAATGCGATAGGTGATTTATTTAAACGTCGCTTTGATGAGTTAAAGCAAAAAGCAATGACTTATGCTAAAGCAGGGCGGCTATATGAAACCCATGAAGATGGATCCAAAGGCGCACAAGCCACGACCGAACAAGTTCAGCAGTTTGTTGATAGCCATTCGCCTAATATGAGCGGATTTACACAGTTAACTGAGAATGTTAAAAGGTGGGAAGAGCAGGCGCTTAACAATGAACCATCTGGACCAAGCTTTGGACCATAAAGGGTCTTAGTTATCAAAATAGCGATTATTACTGCATAACAAGCAAGAAATTAAGTGTTTAATAGCAATCGAAAGCCAAAATGCTATATGTATTATTGAAAGGGTTACTCGGCGTTGATAGATAGATAGCGTTGTGAGTTAAATTTGCGCAGCGCCTCTATAGTTTCCGTCAAACTGATTTCATCCTTAAAATAGCGTTCCACAATCGCATGCATTTCAGGCGGCGTTTCAAAGCCAGATAACGCACTGCTATTGCAGGCAAACTGCCAATTTTTACGGCGCCGAGCTTCGGTTGCTGCATCAATCATAAAATATCTCAAGTCGGTTTTTTAATGGTGATTATTTTAAATCTGAAAATTTATTTTGCAAAGGATTAGTCTTCATACTTGCCTTTTTCTCGTTATTATTCATTTTAAAAATCAAAATATTCTCAGCCAACACATCCTCCGCAAAAAAGAAAGCAGGCGGTACATCCAGTATCTCAGCAATACGAGCCAATGTCTGTAAATCAGGCAAGTGTATGCCTTTTTCATAACGATTAATGCGGGTACTAGCGACAAACTCATCCAATCCTATCGCAATGCCTAATTGTTCCTGAGTGAGTTTTTTAGCTTTTCTGGCTTGTTTAAACCGTGTTGTAAAAATCGCCTGTAAATCCATAGCTTATTCCCAGATTAAAGCTACGAATTTCGTATATTTTCTTTGATTTTTTACTACGTATATCGTAGTATTTTACAAACACTCGTTTTCTTTTATTGAGGAGTTAGGATGACCGTTCAAATCATCCCAGTTAATGATGATAAAGCGCCCGTATTTGACCATAAGGGTATCTTTAAAAAAATAGCCTTACGCAGTGTATTAATCCCTATTCCGTTAGCCCTATTGATATGGCTAATCTCAGGACGCCGAGAATTCTTTTCTTGGTATTTTTTATTTATGTTTCTAGTATTTGTGATTAATACTTGGCTGGTTAAAACCAAAATGATTTTGTCTAAAGGTCGCAATATGGTGCAACCCATCCATGACTACTATAAACAGCAGATAGTTGCGCAAGTTTTTCATGTGGATTATGAATCACCTGGTATTTTAATTGACGATACTGCCAAGAAAATTGCTTTTACCATCGATCCTGAACGTAAACCACAATACATGATTTGTGATTATGGCGATATTCAAGGCTGGAAGCTGTACCAAAAGGATGTGATTCAACGACGAGATTATCATATTAACTTTGATACAGGTCGTGTCACGGGCGGTAATTATGTGGAGATGACGGCAAATGCGGTGACGGTATTTATTAATTATGCCCCACAACCTCGTCATGGCTTTTGGGTAAGCCATGAACATGAGGCTGAAATGTGGTCAGCACGGTTGAATTCGCTATTAAATGGTCAATAAGCATTTTACTAAACTGTTCTTATAGGGGTCAGCAAAGAATTCGGACCATATAGCACGCTAAGGAATTTCATCGATTAATAGATGTATTAAAATCAATGATTTATATTTTTGTATTTTGCCTGTCTAATAGAGTTTGCTAACATGCAATTCAACTTAGAGGTTTTCAATAAAGTCATTTAATAATAACAGATACATAGAACTAGACAAATATACTTACCGCCCAATATGATCCGAATTCTGTGCTGACCCCTAGAAGTATCCTTTAAATAAGACGGTTATTATTTAACATAAAATAAATTGTGCGAATACGTACTAATAATATTTGTTTAATATTGTCTTGATTCCATGTTGGGTTTTGTCCAAATATTGGAGTCTTCGATAAACCCGGAGCGGTTCACTTCAAAAGCTTGGCGTAACTTGTGCAGTAATAGCCAGTGATACTTGGGACAGTTTTGTCAATGGGTTTGAAGGCTTTACTCAAAAGATCGGTAAGTTTTTTACCGTAGGTATTGAAGGAAATAATTGTCGTATTCGACATAGAATAAAACGAGCAGTCAGGCGAAGTTGTAACTTCTCCAAAAAACTCGAAAACCACTTCAAAGCCTTTGATTTAGTATTTTTTTACATTAATAATGGGTATGTTTGATATCAGCATACTTTTTGATGCACCACCAAATTATATATTGATAATGATTATCATTTGTATTATTATCCTCACAATTTTATTATACCAATGCTTCGGATGAGTTATGCCTTGTTTGACTGAACATATTGATAGGTTGTCAGTACAAAACCTAATTAATGCTTACTGTATTGAAATAAATCGATTTAAAATAATAAAAAATGAAAAATTTAATAATAATGATATAGAATTTTTTGATGGCAAAGATGTATTGGTTTTAACATTATTACCCCTCCAACAAGCGTTATATATCCCATTGCATTTTTTTAGTATATTAGGACAGCATCAAATTTTTGGCAAAATTTATGTTAGGGCAAACGGTGGCTATGTAGAAATCAATAGTCTAACGACGGCTAGTCTGATTCTAGCGGATATTCAATACCACCATAGTGAAAATCTCGATACATTCGATGTATTGTCAAGGTGGATTGAAAGTCATCAAAAGTTAGTTACTATCATGCTAAATAGAGCCAAAGATTTTGAGACATTATTCGCTAGTGACACATTAAACTTTATTGAAACTGAGCAAGCATTGATTTATGGTCATGCAATGCACCCAACGCCCAAAGCCCGCATAGGTTTTAATAAACAGCAATGGATAAACTACTCACCTGAAACCAAAGGCTGTTTCAATATTCATTATTGGTTAGTACACCCTGATAATACGATTGAAGAGTCTTTTGATGGTAAATCTATCTCACGGCAACTGCTTGAATACCTCACACCTTTTATGCCACAGGAGCAAAAAAAATTATTTTTGCAATTTCCATGCTATAAATTATTACCGCTACATCCTTGGCAAGCCAAATTTCTTCAAGATACGCCTTTTTATAAACAGCTTGTTGCGGATAGTTTATTGATAGATATTGGTGAGACAGGAACGAGCTTTTTCCCCACCACTTCTGTACGCACGGTGGCAAGTTTTGATGCACCATGGATGTTAAAATTTTCGTTATCTGTGGCTATTACAAACGCTGTTAGAATCAATCTGCCAAAAGAATGCCGTCGAGGTATGTTTGCTACCAAAATTTGGCACAGTGAGGTGGGCGAAACAATTAAGTCTATCATTCCCAGTTTCAATGTTATCAATGACCCTGCTTGGATAGGCTTAAAGATTGATGACGATATTATTCATGAAACCATTTGTATTTTTCGGCATAATCCTTTTAATCAGAGTGATAATGTCACTAACTTGGCGACATTGTGTCAAGATCATCCATTGAATCAGGCAAATAGATTCAGCCATTTATTTGAGGCAATCGCCCAACAAAAAAATCTTTCTCATGAAGATATAGCAATCAATTGGTTCAATCAATTTTTAACGATATCGCTAGACTCAATGCTACAAATCTATCATACCTACGGTATGGTATTTGAAGCCCATCAACAAAACAGCCTACTAGAACTTGATAATCATTTACCTGCAAAATTTTGGGTGAGAGATAATCAAAGTTTCGGCTATGTTATAGATTATGCAGAAACGTTAATTGCAACTTACCCTGAGTTACACACAGAGGCTCAATGTGTCGTACCTGTTGAGTTTGCTAGTCATCGTTTTATCTATTATTTCATTGGTAACAGTGTGTTTTCGGTAATCACAGCGATTGCTAAAACGGGTGCAACCACAGAAATAAAACTCATCGACCTACTCTACCAGCATATTGAAAGATTTTATCAGTTATACCCCGACAGTCTGTTACTTCAAACCCTACTTTTCCAAGATGAATTACCCTACAAAGGTAATCTGCTCACCCGATTACATCAGCTAGATGAACTAATAGCCCCTGTAGAAACGCAATCGATTTATGTTGATATAAAAAACCCTATTCAACGCTTCAACCATGAGAGTGAGTGCATAAAGTGATAGATGTTATTGGCATTGGTATCGGTCCTTTTAATTTAAGTTTAGCAACTTTATTGCAAAATAAGGACTGTGGTCTCACCAGTGCATTTTTTGAGAAAAAGGAAAGCTTTTCTTGGCATGATGGTATGCTCATGCCTGATACTACCTTACAAGTACCATTCTTAGCAGATTTAGTTACTATGGTCGAGCCAACCAGTCGATTTAGCTTTTTAAATTATCTGATTGAAACCAAAAAAATATTTCAGTTTTATTTTAGAGAGTCATTTTTCTTGCCTAGACTAGAATATAACGACTATTGCCGATGGGTCTGTGAACAACTTGATAACCTATACTTTGGCTACCATGTGAAGAGCGTAAAAGCCATTGCTGAAGGATTTAGCGTGGTCGTGACTTGTCATGGTGTTGAAAAATCCTATGACTGTAAAAATCTGGTCATCGGTGTGGGTACAACACCAACGATACCTAGCTGTACCCTAGAAGCCAATCAACTCTACCCTGATAAGTGCTTTCATTCTTCAGTCTTTATGCATCAGTATGAAAAACTTTGTCAAGATAAACAGGCAAACATTGTATTAGTGGGTTCAGGTCAGTCTGCAGGAGAAATTTTTTATAAACTTATCGATGATAACGAGTTTACTAATATAAGCTGGGTCACTAGGGCAGAAGGTTTTTTCCCTATGGAATACACACCATTAGCGTTAGAGCATTTTAGTCCCAACTATACCGACTATTTTTATGATTTATTGCCCCAAAAAAAACAGCAGTTATTGCAAAAACAAGGACTGCTTTATAAAGGCATTAATGCCCAATTATTAAAACAGATATACGATAAGCTGTATCAACGATGTCTGACACCCAGTGAATATAATGTCAAACTAATGCCCAATTTGGCATTACATGAGATTCTAGCCTCACCTATCGAGCCTGACAATAGGCATAAATTTATCTGTAATTTTTATCACAACCACACGACTGTTCCTGTGAGTTTGCAAGCAGATTATCTTATTTTAGCCACAGGGTATAAATCTCAAGAACCGCAGTTTCTCTCTGCGATTCAATCTGATATAGCCAGAGATAGTCTTGGTCATTATGAAATAAATCGGGATTATGAAGTCAGCTACCACAATCCGTTAAGTCAGGGCAGAATATTTGCACAAAATATGGAATTTCATAGCCATGGCGTGGGAACACCTGATTTAGGATTAGGGGCGTATCGAGCAGCGACTATCATCAACAATATTATAGGCAAAGATATTTATCCACTCAATCATTGCCGTACTTTTCAGACTTTTCAATGTGTGGGCTAAAACTATGATAAAAACGAACCATCCTGAATTTCAACTGTTAATTACCAAAGAAAGCTGGATAAAAGCAGGTAAAAAGCTGTTGGCAATGGCGATTGCTGAGTTGGCGTATGAAGACATTATCCAATTAACACCAGTTGAGGCGAATAAACAAGGTTTGCAAGATTTTACTGTTAAGTTCAATCATATCCATCTGACAGTCACAGCTTACCAAAAAAAATTTGGGGGTTGGATTATCTATGACATTAAAAGCGAAACCGACCCAGCAATGACCTATCAAGTAGATAAATTCTTTGTTGCACTGTGCCAAACGCTTGAGATGCAAGAAACGACCAAAGCTTATCTGATTAAAGAAATCAACCACACATGGTTAGCGGAGGCTCATCTTTATAATGAGGACAGACCCAGCAGTGAGACATTATGTCAGCTAAGTGGGAGTATAGTGGAATCTGAACTGAGAGGACATCCGTGGATTATTATGGGTAAAGGTCGATTGGGTTTTGGCTATCATGACTATCAGCAGTTTGTACCTGAGATGAAACAAGTTTTAACGTTACCTTGGTTTGCTATCCATAAAAGTATCGCCACATTTTCAGCGATTGAGGCATTAACGAGTGACGATGTTTATGCCAATGTACTGGGTGCTGACCAATGGGTAGATTTTAAAAAAATTCTAGCAGATAAAGGGCTAGTCGCATCAGACTATTTATTTTTACCCATTCATCCATGGCAGTGGCATCACTGGATAAGTTTAAACTATGGGGAACAAATCTTAAATAATCACTTGGTTTATTTGGAGTTATCAGAGCATCAGTACTTACCATTACAGTCCATTCGTACCTTTGCTGATGTCACCAATCCAAGCAGTTTCAATATTAAACTACCACTTAATATTCTGAATACGGCTGTGTATCGAGGTTTACCCAATGAACGCAACAAAGTCGCCCCTCAAATCACGCAGTGGCTAATCAATATATATCAAAAAGACAAAGACTTGCAAAAAACAGGATTGGTGCTATTAGGTGAGGTTGCCACCGTGACAGCACAACAACCTACGTTTGATGATTTAGACAGCCCCCCTTATCAGTTTGTTGAGTTACTTGGCTGTTTATTTAGAGAGAGTGTTGAAAATCATGTCGAGAAAAATGAAAAATTCATCTCACAAGCTACCTTAATCCATCATGACAAAGATAATAACTATCTACTCCCATTTCTTATCGAAGCCTCTGGACTGACAGTAAAAGTGTGGCTAAATAAGTTTTTTGAAGTGTGCGTTACCCCCTTACTCTACTGGCTTTATCGCTATGGCTTGGTGTTCTCACCGCATGGGGAGAATAGCCTATTAATTCACGAAAATGGCGTACCCAAACGGATGGTGCTAAAAGATTTTGTTGATGATATTAACTTAGTTGAGGGTGAGTTTGAGGAACAATATCCCAAACCGCAAGAAGCTGACGTCCTTCTTACCCATGCCCCAAAAGATTTGAGCCATTTTATATTTACGGGCTTATTCGTTGTGCATTATCGTTATCTATTTGATGTGTTGCATCTGACGTATCAGCTCTCTGAGGGGGATTTTTGGGGTGAGTTAGTCAAGGTTATTGATAAGTTTCATCAGGATAACCCACAATTTAAAGATAGAATTGCGATGTTTGACCTAAAACGCCCAACCTTTGAAAAAGTATGCCTGAATCGTGTTCGTTTCTTCACAAGAGGTTATCAAGATGATGCCCATCGACCTGTGCCTGTGATTGCAGAGCCGATGCTTAATCCGCTCTGTGAGCAGTTTTTCCAACACAGTGAGGCACAATTATGATACCTGTTTATCAAATGCCTTTTGATTTAAAGCAGTTATGTACCTATCTTGAAAAGACAACGCTATCTCGCACATTACCGAATGAATATGCTTATCAAGAACAGGGGACGCATTTTTCGTTGCGTGAGGTCAGTTATCCTGACGATATGGTGTTATTGTATCATTGGATGAATATGCCCCATATTATCCCCCAATGGCAATTAAATAAATCCCTAAAAGATTTGAGCGTCTATTTTGAAAAAATGCTCGCAGATGACCATCACCGCCTGTATTTAGTAGGGATTGATGGGGCATGGGTGGGTTATACAGAGATTTATGAAGGGGCAAGAGACCGTCTAGCAGGCTATTATGAAGCTGATAAAGATGACTTGGGCTGGCACTTATTGTTAGCTGAATCAAAAGCTTATGGTCAAGGCTATCTGCGTTCTATCGTCAGGATGCTGACATTTTTTATATTCGAACATTCTCATGCAAAAAAAGTGGTAGGGGAGCCTGATGCTACCGTCAAGCCCTATGAAGCTGTGGCTCAAGAACTTTTATATGAACCTCAGTATCTGATTGAGATGCCTGAAAAAAAAGCCATGCTATATTTTTGTTTTAGACACCCATTTTTGGATAAATTTGCCAGTTACCAAAATGCGAATGTTTAACTAGGTAATAAATTTGATGAGCATCCTATAACGTGCCAGATAAACATAAAAACAGCATCGTATCTGTATTGATGATACTAAATTTTTTATTCATGGCTTCCAATCAAGCATTCCTTACGATTGCCAGTCCAATTGCTAGGTCATTAAATATGAGTGCATGGCAAATGGGCTTAATTATTAGCATGGTCGGTATTATCTGGGTAGCGTCAGTTAGATTTTGGGGTAAATTATCAGATAGGTATGGTCGTATTGGCGTACTATTGTATGCATTAATAGGATTTATGCTTTCTTGTGTTGTTCTTGCCATTTATGTTGGTTGGGCTTTATCTCGTATGGATAAACCCTCACTTAGTCTGACGTTGGCAGTATTATTATTCACACGTGTTCTGATAGGGTTTTTTGCTGCCAATATACCGATTACGATAAATGCTTGGATTGCAGACAATTATGCAGAGGGTGACAGGATAAGGCAACTTGCCAAGGTGGGTGCTATCGGTGGTATGGGTATGGTACTTTCGCCTTTTGTAGCAGGGCTACTTGGGCATTATGACTTAGCTTTGACCTTAATGATTTTTGCCATATTGCCTGCATTTTTATTGCCCTTTTTTGTGAAATCTAAAGAAAAAGTAGCACCCATTAACACAAGTAACAAAATCCTTTTATCTATCAAGGATAGAAGGATTTTTACAGCTTGGTTGGCAAATTTGGTGGTGATTTGTGCCATTATTATACCGAATGAATGTTTGGGATTTTATCTCATTGATAACTTTGGGATGCAACCTGCACAAGCCACTATTTGGATTGGAATAATATTGAGTGCCACAGGTATTGCTTTTGCTGTGGCTCAACTGCTACTGAGTAAATTCAAAAATCATAAGTTAGAACATATCATTGGTTATGGGGCATTGTGTGGGGCAATTGGTTTTCTTACTGCTATCATGCTTTCTGAACTTATGGGTATTCTGATTGGCTATTTGTTGTCAGGGTTTGGTATCGGTTTAATTCTGCCGTCGATTTCAGCATTGGCGATGAATAAAGTTGGCGTACGAGAACATGGTGATTGTGCCTCCATTTTAGCGATGGCTCAGGGACTAGCGATAGTTATCGCCCCTGTCGCGGGAACGGTTTTATATGATTTTAACCATGTATTGCCTTTTGTCTTAATCATCCTTTTGCTTCTTGTGATTCCTTGGCTCATAAATTCTAACAAAACAGTTTCATAAAAATTTTAATTGATAATGATAATCATTTATTATATAGTAACATTTTCGCAATGATTGTTTACGTTTATGTCTATTACGACTCAAAACTCGTTTGCTCACAATACTAGCACCCCATTAATTCACATAGACTTTATTAACCCAATTACTTCTCAAGCATTTGAGCAATGGCTTGATGAAATGACAGGCTTATTGACAAAGAAACAGCCGTTTTTTGCCATGTATCATAGTCAAATAGACTTGGTATTACCCGAGAATTATCGAGCCAAAGAAGCCCTCTGGTACAAAGCCCATAAAGCAGAATTCTTCCAGTATTGTCAGGGATTAGTACGCATTGCCAACGATGAGGCAGAACGAGAAAAGCTTGATACACCCGCCTTACACCAAGCATGGGGTGTGCCTTATGCCGTGGTTATGACACAAGCACAAGCGATGGAGTGGATTAATCAGCAGGTCGAAAAAGCCTGATGAATTTATCTAAACACAGTGATTCTGCTAGCCACAAAGTTTTTCATCGTTTATTGCCAATGGTGGCTATGCTGTATATCGCCCATGCCTTGCCTTTATACTTTTTTAATGTGGCAGTGCCAGCGATTTTGCGACAGCAAGGAGTCGATGTGCGGTGGATTGGGATGCTGTCGTTATTATATTTACCTTGGGCATTGAAGTTTTTTTGGGCAACGGTGGTGGATAATCATTATAGTGAGCGTATTGGCAAGCGAAAGACATGGTTACTAAGCACCCAAATCATCATTGTCATTGGGCTAATCACACTATCACAACTGGGCTGGTTACAGATAACGGCGTTGTTACTGGTAAGTTTTATTATCTCATCTGCAGCGGCAACCCAAGATATTGCCATTGATGGTTATACGGTTGAGCAGTTTGATAAATCGCAGTTTGGCATGGTGAGTGCGACGCAAAGTCTGGGCGTGGCATTTGGCAGTATGTTGGGCGGTGCAGGGGTATTATGGCTCTACCATAGCTATTCATGGCAAGTGGCAATTTTGTCATTGGCAGGGGTGGTAAGTTTAATATCAATGTTACTTATCAGGCTGCCTGATGCCACCAAAGCACCTAATCGCCCAATAATTAAATCCCAAACATTATTGCCGAGCATGGATAGGAATCATACCTCTAAATCCTTGGATAAAGCAAGTCTAAAAAAATTCTTTGCCCGTGCTGATGTCAAATGGATTTTACTGTTAATCGTGGTTTTCCGCTTTGTGGAAGCCCCTGCAATGGCAATGCTCAACCCCATGCTTGTTGATTTTGGTTGGTCACTCAATCAGATTGGCTTTTTATTTTCAGTCCTTGGGGCAATCGTTGGGATTTTATCAGCGATAAGTGCAGGTTTTCTAGTCAAAAAACAGGGTGCAGAGCGTTGGTTATTGATATCAGGTTGGCTACGAAGTGCGGTATATGGGCTGTTATTCTTGGTATTGCTGAGCAAAGGCGTGTTACTTGCACAAACTGGTTTATTTGGACAGACGCAATTTGCCACTTTGCTATCCATATCGGTTCTACTGCTACTGGGTATTCGTTATTTAACGATGACCGCACTTTATACCCTATTTATGAACCACACCAGTAAACAGCAAGCAGGCACAGATTTTACTGTGTTTGTTTGTATCGAGTTGTTGGTGTTTTTTATCGGTGGGGCTGTATCAGGATTTTTAGTGCATAGCTTGGGCTATCAAAATTTATTTTTATTGTTAATGTCAATGTCAGTAATATCAGTATCTCTGACCCCTTTTTTTCTGAAGAAAATGTTACTTAAAAAAAATCATTCTTATGAGGCTATATCATGAAATATACACTTGTTACCTTACCTGGCTTATCATTATTAGCAATGATGATAAGCCAGCAATTATATGCTGAAAATGCTTCCGCACCTGCTGCCATATCCGTACCCACTGCTACCTTTGACACCGTTGTAGCAACGAATGGTAAAAGTGGCGTATTGCTGTCGAATCGTATCAGTGATATGCCGCAGACCACACAGGTCTTTTTACAAAAGGATATTCAGGCTCAATCCACAGGCAACCGCCAAGTCGCCGATATTCTTGCTCAGCTAGTTCCTGGCTTAGGTGTGAGTAGTGGCACAACCAGTAACTTTGGTCAGACCATGCGAGGACGCCAAGTACAGTATCTGCTCAATGGCGTACCACTGACTGGCTCACGAGATATTTCAAGGCAGCTTAACAGCATTAACCCCAATCAAATTGAACGCATTGAGGTTTTATCAGGAGCAACCAGTATCTATGGGGCAGGGGCAACAGGTGGTTTGATAAATATCGTCACCAACTCAATCGTACCTGAAAAGCCATTTCAAACAAGGCTAGGTATCAGCACCAATAACGATGCCAATCAAGAAGCATTTGGCTATCAAGTGGGGCAGTCTGTCAGCGGTATGACAGAAAGCGGTCATCTTGCTGGACGGCTAGATATTGACTACAAGCAAACAGGCGGCACATTCGATAGTCAAAATAATCGTATTGCCCCAGAGCCTGCTCAGACTGACCAACAAGATAGCAAAAGCTTGAGTGTCAATGCCAATATGGATTGGACAATCGATGAAAAGCAAAATCTTAATCTTGCATTGACACACTATAATGATAAGCAAGACACTGACTATGCTCCAGACTATGGAAAAAATTTGGCAGTGCTATTTGGACAAGCCCCCTCAAAAAAAGCCATTAAAGGGCTTTCACTAGAGCAACAACCCAAAACCGAGAAACAAACGATCAATTTAAATTACCATCATGATGACATTGCAGGCAACAGCTTTAATGCCAATGCTTACTATCGACGAGAAAAAGGGAAATTTTATCCTTTTGTTGTACCATTTTCAGTTGCTAAAGCCGTGCCCATTCTACAAAGCATGAACTTAACTCAAGCGCAATTGCAACAATACAGCCAAGCACTTAAAAGTAATGCCTATGGCGTACTCCAATCTCAATCCGACATTGATGTCATTGGGGCAAGATTGGCATTACAAAAGCAATTTGATAGCAAAAATCCGATGCTATTGACCTATGGTGTGGATTATGAACAAGAAAAAGACAGCCAATTTGCCAAAGGCTATGATTTAAAAACCTTTATGCAAAGTAATGGCTTAAGCTTTCAAGAAGAAGGTCAAAACTATACCTATGGACCCAACACCACCATTGATAGCTTAGGGGTGTTTGCCAATTTAAATATGGATATTGCTGATAAATGGCATATGACCGCAGGGGCACGTCATCAAAATATTGACAGCAAGACCGATTCCTTCACCCCCCCAGTGATACGTTGCTTGCCAATTTATTAGGGCAATACAAAATCCCATTTACCACAGGGCAGGTAAAATCAGGTAAAGTTAGTCATGATAAGACCTTGTTTAATCTAGGTGCTAGCTATGATATTGACCCTCATAACAGCCTATTTGCCAATTTTTCTCAAGGGTATAGCTTACCAGATTTACAGCGGGTTCTTCGTGATGTGAATAGTGGTTTTGTAGTCAACTCTAGCAATGTTGAACCGATTGCGGTAAATAGTTATGACATGGGTTGGTCAGGCAAAATAGGCAATACCAATGCCAAATTAACAGGATTTTATAATACCTCAGACAAGGTCATACAGTTTTTAAAAGATTATAGTGTGGCAGTAGCAGATACGGATGAGCGTGTGTATGGTGCAGAGTTGCAGTTGAATCATAAATTTAATGATACATGGTCAGCAGGCACCAGCATGGCTTACACCCGAGGGCAATATAAAGATGCCAAAGGGGATTATCGTGAATTAGGGGCATTTCGGATTAGTCCACTTAAAGCCACCGCCTTTGCCCAGTATACTTCACCTGAGGAGCATAAGTTACGCTTACAACTATTGGCGGTAGATGGCACGGATAAAGCCTATCAGGACAGTCTCGTTGCCAGCAGCGATACTAATGTACGCAGCACCCCTGAAGCTAAAATAAAGGGCTACGTTACAGCCGACTTACTCGGTGAGTTTAAATTGCCTAAAGGTAAGTTAGATGTCGGAATTTACAACCTTGCCAACACTGGCTATAAGACTGTATTTAGTCAAGCAGCGGCAACCACGTATGGCGATATCTCCAGTCTTGATGCCGCAGGGCGTACTTATGGGTTAAGATATACGGTTGATTATTGATGCTAGTTTGATAACATTCTTCAAGTTAATATTAACCCCATTTAAACTAGTTTAAATGGGGTTAATATTTTTTAACAATCGTCTTTTACAATCACTCACTCACAAACGCAATTTTAGTTAATCCTGCCTCACTTGCCGTAGCCAGCACTTGAGCCACCGTATCATATTTACCCTCTTTATCTGCCCGTAGCTGAATGGATGGATTTTTGCCTGCTTGGGCTTGTTCAGCAAAGCGTTTTTTTAAGTTCTTCCATCGATATCGGCTGACTGTCCCAAAATATGCCTGCATCTTTATCAATACTAATTTGCAAGACCTCAGGCGGGGCTTCATTGACCTTTGCTGATGTTTTTGGCAAGTCTAGCGGCACTGTGGGGTTTAGCACCGTCGCTGTCACCAAAAAGATAATCATCAGCACCAGCATGAACCGTCCTGGTTTTATCAGAGACAGGTTTACTTGAGTCAGGCAGCATAGCCTGACGGAATTAATGAACGATAGTAGTTATTTTCCGCATTAATAGGCGACAAATATCCATTAGTAGAGTGCAATCGTTCATGATTGTACCAGTGTACCCAATCGAGGGTAGCCAGTGCAACATCATTCACACCCTCCCATCCATGTTTAAAGTAATCAATCACCTCCGTTTTGTATAGCCCATTCACGCTTTCAGCTAGGGCATTATCTGAGCGAGGAATAGCGAAGCACTGCTTCGCCCGAGTGCAAGACGTAGGGCTATGCCCGAAGTGGAATCACCAGTTGTACCAACCGATGCAGCAAGTCCAGACTGTTTAAGCCGTTCACCGTATTTAATCGATAGATACTGGCTACCTTTATCGCTATGATGAATTACGCCTTTTGGTCTACCACGAGCATCTAACGCTTGATTTAACGCATCTAGTACCAGTTGGGTATCCATACGGGCTGAGACCTTCCAACCAACGATAACCCTTTTAAACACATCAATGACAAAGGCGGTATAAACCCAGCTAGATTTTGTCTTAATATAGGTAAAGTCAGCCACCTGAGGAGCACTGCTCCGCAAGAGTCTTTTCTTGTTTGAGGCATCAGCGGTAAAGTTGCGTTTGACCAAGTCAGAAGGTTTGTCTTGGTCGTCTCGCTGCTTGGTGGTGGTTTTGCCTTTACCACGCCAGATGCCTTGAATCCCTAAATTTTTCATCAAGCGTTCAACGGTACAGCGACCAAGCTTTGGCAAGCCGTCTTGTTTAAGGCTGTGCCATATTTTACGGATACCATAACGACAGCCGCTGTCTTGCCATATTTGTTTGATTTGCTCCATTAAATGCTTGTCGCTTTGTTTACGTCGGCTTTGTTTTTCAGGGTTTTCTTGTTCATCTTTGATGCGATAATAGGTTGATGGAGCGATTGGCAGAATTCTGCAAATCGACTCGACTCCATAGTTGTCTTTTTCGTCATCGATGAATTTAATCATTACTTCGGTTTGCGGTCGAGCTCCGCCTTGGCTTCAATACCGGCGGCTTTACGGATGATTTCGTTGGCTTGTTTAAGCTCACGGTTCTCTCGCTCTAGCTCGGCAATACGAGCAGCTTGGTTTTCTGTGGTTACAGTTACGGGGTTTTGCTTGGCTAGGTGCTTTTGATGCCATGAACGTAAGGTTTCGGGTGTGCAGCCAAATTTGGGTGCAATTGCTTGTATCGCTGCCCAAAGTGATGGATAATCTTTTTGTGATTCAATCAGTAATTCGACGGCTCGTGTCTTAACTTCTGTTGGGTATTGTTTGCTTTTCATAAGGGTATTGTCTCAGAGTTTTGGGTCTCCGACAATCCCGGGACGGTTCATTTCTTAAGCATCATAATCTCGAAAGCAGTATGAGCAGACGAGGCAACTGCCATGATAATGCGGTTGCTGAAAGCTTCTTTCAGTTGCTAAAGCGTGAAAGAATCAAAAAGAAAATATATCTTTCAAGAGATGAAGCTAAATCAGATATTTTTGAGTATATTGAGATGTTTTATAATTCTAAACGCAGACATAGTTCCATTGGTCAACGTTCCCCTTTAGAATATGAAATGACCCATCAACAGATGGCTAAATGTGTCTAGAATTTTGGTGGCTATTCAGGGTTTCTACTTAGTTTATCTACCTTCAGAATTATATTTGGAATTCTAAATTCACCTTCTAAATTTTCTACAAGTAGTTTAGCTTTAGTTAAATTATAATCATGCGTTGTAATATATAAAGGATGTTTGCTTTTACCACGATATACTTTATATTCTTCACTAATGCCATGAAATCTATTTTTAGCAATGCCAATAATAGGCTTTTTATTCTTTAAATTTTCATACAAATATTTTCCTAATCCTGCTCGAGTTGAGCCATCAAGATAGACAAATCCATCAATTATGATAATATCAAATAATTCCTTAACTTGGTTAATTAGAGCAATTAAACATGGCATTTCACGTTTGTAAAATTGTCCAGATTGATAAGGTGCAACGTCCTCAATAATAATTTGATATTCACTTAAGATAGAAATTTTCTCAACTCCAGAAAATATTATGCCAACTGCATTGGCATTAGTTTTTTCACCGCTTTCAAAGTAAAAGACATCCAGTATTAAGTAATTCATTACAAACTAATCCTTACTTACTTAAATAATTTATAATTTTCAAATATATATAAATGAAGCATTTGCATAAACTCCATAATGCACATAATCTGGTAAAGGATCTGATCTCTTGGGATTTCTAATTGCAACATCACTAGGTATTTGGCTCTGAATATATGGTAATTGTTCCATACCACAATTAGTATTGTGAACCCATAAGCCGTCTTCACCTACAAAGTAGGTATGAAAATCCTCTACTTCTAAATTATATACAGGAGCCTTGAATTTATAGTAAGTATGTGAAAGCAAGTTTTTAAATGGATTCTGATTAATATGAGAGATTTTTGGAAAATCATCAACATAAATATATTCTCCGCTATAAGCCCCCTCTAAGCTTTCTCCATTAAGATCACTAATATAGAACGTTTTTAAACCCTCTGATGAACTTATTACAATACCTTGGTCCCATTCATCATTAAAATCTTTATTATGAACTAAACCAACTATATCTCCTGTTTTAGTAGCTACTTCAAAAACTTCTACCGCTCCAATCAAATACGCATTTATATCTTGGGATTTAAAGCTAAGTTTTGAACCCATTCTCAAATCAATAGCTGGGGTCCATTCATTATCGGATTGAATCCATACCGGATGATTATCTGTTAAATAAATTGATTTAATTCTCGAAGGATCTGCTTCGGTAATATAAGAAATCTGTACAAGTGTATCTTCACCTGAACAGAAAGCTCTAGCCACACGTTTATATTGAGTTGGAGCGTCCCTACCACCCCATTCTGGACGAGACAACACCATATCACCAACTCTAATATCTTGAATCGGTATTAGTCCTTTATCCGTGTGTACTAGAGTACCGGCAGCAAAACAAGCCGAAACATAAGTGGTTTCTTCTTTTAATTGGGGTCAGTACAGAAAACGGAAAAAATAGGGCGGTAAGGAATTTTGTCGAGTTTTAACCCATTCTAAAACAACCACTTATTGCCTTTGAGTATCTTTAAATGAGTTTAGACTTCATCAGGTCGCCTAAGCGGTCTAAACTTCCCATTTCCAACTTTCACATTACTTTTCCAAAGGTAATCACCCGTCAGATTGATATGCTCCCAGCCCAGTGGCGACAGGTACTGAAGGTAGTCATCATCAATTTCTTGACCTTGCTCTCGCAACGCATTTACCGCCCGCTCGATATATACTGTATTCCATAGCACAATGGCTGCCGTTAGTAAATTTAAGCCACTGGCTCGATAACGTTGTTGCTCGAAACTACGGTCACGAATCTCCCCTAAACGATTAAAGAATACCGCTCGGGCTAACGCATTACGGGCTTCGCCTTTGTTTAATCCTGCTTGGACACGGCGACGCAATTCTTTATGCTGTAACCAATCTAAAATAAACAAAGTGCGTTCAATACGCCCCACTTCACGCAACGCTAAAGCCAAACCATTTTGTCTTGGATAACTGCCAAGCTTACGCAAGATAAGAGACGCAGTCACCGTTCCTTGTTTAATTGAGGTCGCTAATCGTAAAATATCGGACCAGTGCTCTTTAATCAATTGGATGTTGATTGTCCCACCGAGCATAGGTTTTAAGGCTTGATACGGGTTATCACCTTTGGGAATAAATAGTTTGGTGTCACCTAAATCTCGAATACGAGGGGCAAATTTGAATCCTAGCAAGTGCATTAACGCAAACACATGGTCAGTAAAGCCTGCGGTATCCGTGTAATGTTCATCGACTTTCAAATCTGATTGATGATACAGCAAACCATCTAACACATAGGTTGATTCACGAATACCGACATTCACAAGCTTGCTGTGAAATGGGCTGTATTGGTCAGATACGTGGGTGTAAATCAATCGCCCTGGCTCTGAACCGTATTTAGGATTAATATGTCCCATATTTTGTCCCCTGCCACCTGTTTTAAAGCGTTGTCCATCCGATGATGATGTTGTACCATCGCCCCAATATTGGGCAAATGGTTGATTTAATTGAGCGTTGGTCAGCACGGCTAAAGCGGCAGTATAAGTTTCATCCCGAATGTACCATGCCTGTAGCCATGACAACTTAGAATGGGTCGTGCTAGGACAGGATTCTGCCATTTTCTTTAATCCAAGATTAATACCATCGCTTAAAATGGCAGTTAGTAGTAAATGTTTGTCTTGGATTGAACTTTCACGCTTTAAATGAATAAACTCATCACTAAACCCTATCCATTCATCAACCTCAAGCAGTAATTCAGTGATTTTGATATGTGGGAGCATACTGGCAACTTGGGTTATCAGTATTTGAGCCGACTCTGGAAATACGGCATCGAGTGGGGTGATTTTTAAGCCTGAGCTGGTAATGCTTGCCTCTGGTAGGTTATCAGCTTTAGCAAGCTTATTGGTTGTTTTGAGCTGTTCTACAAGTAACGTTAAACGTTGATTCTGATAAGATAGATAATAGGGATTGATAGCAACGGGTAGCTCACCTTGTGGTATTTTTTGAAACTCATCCTTGGTTATTAGATAGTCATCAAAGGCTTTAAACTGCCGTGACCCTTGTACCCAAATATCCCCTGAACGTAAGGCGTTTTTTAGTTCGGAGAGTACGCATAATTCATAATATCGTACGTCGATATCATTATCTGTGTGAATCAGCTTGTGCCAGCGTTTCTTAATAAATTTGGTGGGTGGGTTATCAGGTAGCTTGCGACTCTCAGCTTTATTCATTGTTCGCAATACCTCAATGGCTTGCATTAAGCTGTTTGAGCTTGAGGTGGCTTGCAATGGCAGAATGTCTAGCATGGCGGGTGCATAACGGCGAATGGTTTGGTAACTGTCATTGATTCTTGGCAGAAAGTCAAAGTCATTGGGCTGAACGAGACTTTCGGCATCATCAACACTTTGGGTAAACGCTTCCCATGAAATGATGTTTTCAATCGCATCAAATGGGTCGATATTTTGTTGCTTCGCTTGGATTAAAGCTTTACCAATACGGGTATAAAGTTCAACTTTTTCATTGATGGATTTGCCAGATGCACTAAAAACTTGCTGATGTTTGTTTTTGGCTTTGTTAAAGATTTTACCAATGATACGGTCATGCAAATCAATAATTTCATCGATAATGGTGGCTTTGCTTTCACTAACCAAGGCAACTAGGGTGGCATACCGCCGTTTGGATTCAAATTTAGCAAGGTCAGCCGCTTGCATTTGACCACCTTCTCGGGCAATTTTTAGCAAGCGATTTTGGTGAATGCGGCGCTCAATACCGTCAGGTAAGTTTATATCGAGGCAGTATTGAAGCCTGTCAATGTGAGAAAGCATATGCCGAGAATTGGGTTTAAGTGGAGATTGACGTAACCAACCAAGATTAGTGAGATTGGTCCCATTTCTGATTTGAAGCAACGCATCGAGTTTCTCTACATGGTTTTGGCTTAAATCATCTGTTAGTCGAGAATAGATGGTTTTATTTGCCTGGGTAATGGCTTCGGCACAGATTTGCTCAATGGCGTTGATTGCAGGCAGTAGTATTCGCTGTGAACGCAAATAACTGATGAGATGTTCGGCAAGAATAACGCCTTTATCGGTGTCAATTGCCAGTGTGGTGAGATAATTGACATATTGCTCATCATTGAGGTGGGCATAGCTGATAAAGCCAAATAATTGCTGTAACTCTAAAATGTGCTCTCTTCTGGTTTTTTCTCTAAAACTATAATCATTCCAGCTATCTTGAGTAATGCCTAATTGCTGACTGGTAAAATTTAGCAAGTCTGAATCTGGGGATTCATTAGGTCCTAATACTATCCCAGGATACCGCATATAACAAAGCTGGATAGCAAACCCCAGTCTGTTCGCATCGCCACGACGTTGTTTGATGATAGATATATCCGCTTCGCTTAAGCTGTAACAACGAATAAATTCTGCTTGATTGTCAGGTAGAGCAATGAGTGATTGTTTTTCACTAGCAGATAAAATGGAGCGACGGGGCATAGCAAACAACCTTTGCTAAAATGATTAATTGATGAATTTCACACCTTTGGCAACTTTATAGATTGTGGCTCGACTGACCCCAAATTGTTTGGCAATATTAGTCGCTGAGGTATGACGGTCGCTCATCAGCTGGCGAATCATTTGTTTTTCATCATCGGTGAGTTTTTCAGGTCGTCCGCCTAAGCGACCCCGAGCACGAGCTGAGCTTAAACCTGCTTGGGTACGTTCTCGAATCAACTCTCGCTCAAATTCAGCAAGGGATGCAAACAAGTGAAAGGTGAGTTTGCCTGATGTGGTACTGGTATCAATGCTTTCTTTGATGGAAACTAGCTCACAGCCAATTTCTTGCAGTTGATTGACGATAGTGATTAAATCTTTAAGACTACGACCCAGTCTATCAAGTCGCCAGATGTATAGCGTATCACCATTTCGCAACGCTTGAAGACAGTTTTCCAGTTGAGGACGTTTGTCTTTTACTGAAGATATTTTCTCTTGAAAGATTTTTTCACAACCGCAGTTTGTTAGTGCATCCAATTGTAAATCAAGGTGTTGGTCAAGCGTCGATGTGCGAGCATAGCCGATTTTCATAAGTGCCTTTATAGGTGTTTATAAAGCAAAATATAAGGCTTTATTATACGCTATTTTATAAATGAGTTAATATACAAAAAATTGCTAGGATAGCCATTAAAAATGGGTGAAAATAAACTGTCTATTAAACCCTGGTTTTTTAGACAGTTGAAAAACGCTTAAAAATACTCGACAAAATTCCTTACCGCCCTATTTTTTCCGTTTTCTGTGCTGACCCCTAATTTTTTAATATCAAAAGCTTCATCGTAGAGTTTCTTATTTAATGCCTCACCTGAAAGCGGATTCTCTTTATCTGCAGCTAAAAGTTTGAGCTATGCTGAAGAAACCGTACAAGTAAACTTGGTAAACTAAGCGTATTAATCGGAGTTTATCATGGTCAAGAAAATTAGAACTTATAGTGAAGAATTCAAAGCCGAAGCCGTCAAGAAGATATCAGACAACAACGGCAATATTTCAGCGACCGCAAAGCAGCTTGGTATGGCCATGCAAACCTTATCGAACTGGAACAACAAAGCTAATCAAGGCAAACTTGCAGGAACAGATCAATACGATCCTGATCTTATGACGGCTCTCCAAGAAATAAAGCAGCTCAAGCGACAACTTAAAGTTGCCGAAGAGGAGCGAGAGATCCTAAAAAAGGCCACGGCGTACTTTGCAAAGCACAGTTAGTCAGGTACGCCTTTATCAAAGATAACCAGCACTTCTTTAGCATCACCACTATGTGCCGTGTGCTAAGCGTTAAGCCATCAAGTTATTACGACTGGCTGAGTCGTGATATCAGTGACCAACAGATACATCGTAATCAGTCTGAGCTACTGGTTAGGGCTGCTCACAGTGAAACTCGTGAGCGCTATGGTGCTGATCGACTGCATGCAAAGCTCATAGAGCAAGGCCATGATATTAGCTTGTACATGGTCAGACGTATCAAAGAAGAACATGGCATCAAATGCCGTCGCCATAAACGCTTTAAAGTCACTACTGACTCAAACCATAGTAAAATGGTTTATCCAAACGTGTTGGATCAGCAGTTTGATGCTAAGCGTCCTAATGAGTCTTGGGTCAGTGACATCACCTATATCTGGACAAATGAGGGTTGGCTGTACTTAGCAGGGGTTAAAGACTTATACACTAAAGAGCTGGTTGGCTATGCCATTAACAAACGTATGACCGCTGATCTAGTATGCCGTGCATTGAACATGGCCATCAAGAACAAACGGCCCAGCAAAGAGCTAATAGTTCACTCTGACAGAGGCAGTCAGTACTGTAGCCATGCCTACCACAAGATTATCAAACAGCATCAGTTTACAGGCTCGATGAGTGGTCGTGGCAACTGCTTTGATAACGCTCCAATAGAAAGCTTCTGGGGCGTATTAAAGAATGAATTAGTATATCACCAAGACTATAAAACAAGATTTACAGCCATCAGCGATATCATTGGCTATATTGAGCTGTACTACAACCAAACGAGGATTCAAAAGGGTTTGGCCTATAAATCGCCAAGACAGGTGTGGTTTGATTATTATCGTCAAGCTGCGTAACTAAAATCTCCCAAGTTTAACTGTACGGATTTGACGGCAGGGGTCAGTTTTTCTCGTTCTTTATATGTCCATAAAGGACTGTCACCTTCTAGTTTCAAAATAACTGACCCCTGCTGTCAACAACGGAAAAAAATACTTGGTAGATTATGTCAGGCAGCCTGACGGTAAAAGTCTTGGAAACCCCCGCAGGTGACCTGAATCCTAACCCTTTTTGTATTCGTTGTCGGTTATAAAAAATCTCAATATATCTTGTAACATCAGCGATGGCTTGCTGACGAGTTTCGTAAATCTTATGGTAAACCAGCTCATTTTTTCTTGCGAAGCAGTGCTTCTCACCCAAGAAACTCTCCATCGGTGCATTATCATAGCATGAACGAGGAATAGCAAAGCACTGCTTTGCCCGAGTGCAAGGCGAAGGCTATGCCTGAGTACCTTTTCGACTCATAGAACCCGCAAAGCCATGCTTTTGAACGATTTGGCGGTACTGATAACTGCAATATTGAATACCTGCATCAGAATGCACAATCAAGCCTCGAGCAGGGCGTTTATACTTGATGGCATTTTTAGAGCCTCACAAACCAAATCAGCGGTCATACGCTTATTTAGAGCATATCCCACAATCTCTTTGCTGTACAAGTCTTTGACCGCTGCCAAGTACACCCAGCCTTCATTAGTCCAAATGTAAGTAATATCACTGACCTGAGGAGCACTGCTCCGCAAGAATCTTTTCGATGTTAGGGTTAGGTGCTGTCACATCAAATTGCTGTTCTAACAAGTTTGGATAGATAGGCTTATTATGATTTGAGTCAGTAGTCGTTTTAAATCGCCTGGGGCGTTTGCAGTAAATACCATGTTCTTGTTTAATTTGTCGCACTATGTACAGGCTGATGTCATGCCCTTGACTGGTTAAATGCTGATGCAAGCGTTCATGCCCATAGCTTTGCTGTGTATCCATGTGAGCGGATTTGACCAGTAATTCATAGCGGTTGTGGTGTTGCTTACGCTTACTGATGCCTCGATTTAGCCAGTCGTAATAGCCTGACAAGCTGACTTCAAATAACCTTGCTATGCGTTGTACAGAGTAACTTAAGCGATGCGCCTGCATAAAGGCGTACTTGGTTATTGGTACTCGAGCATAGATCTCGCCTTGCGTCGAGGCGAAGCAGTGCTTTGCTTATTCCTTCTCATTGGCAAAGTACGCCGTTGCCTTTTTTAGTATTTCTCTTTCTTCTTGGGCTATTTTGAGTTGCTTTTTAAGTTCTTTGATTTCGTCTAAGGCTGCCATGAGTTCGGGATTGTAGCTATCTGTGCCTTTTAGCTGTCCGCCATTGGCTAGTCGATGCCAGTTGGCAAGCGTGTTCATGGGTATGCCTAGTTCTTTGGCTGTTTGACTGACGTTGCCAGCGTTTTCCTTGATTTTACCGACAGCTTCAGCTTTGAAACTTTCGCTATATTCTGTTCTTTTTTTTGCTCATGGTAAACTCCTATTTAGATGGTTAGTTTACCAAATATTCCCCTCCGTTTTTTTCAGCATACATCAGTGAATGGTCTATACAAAACGGAGGTAATTCATTATTTTAAACAAGAATGGTAGGGTGTAAATGATGTTGCACTTGCTACTCTTGATTGGGTACACTGTTACAACTATGAACGATTGCACTCTACTAATGGATATTTGTCGCCTATCAATGCAGAGAATATCTTTTATCGTTCATTAAAATTGTTAGGCTATGCTGCTTGACTCAAGACTTTATGTCTCCGATAAAACCAGGACGGTTCACTTTTTGATTTTACTGTATTATATCATTTTTACAAACTTTTGTTTATTTGTTCGTGCAAAGGTTTCTAATTTATCTCTCCTCAAATATTTTGGAAAACGCCATGCGATTAATGCAACCCTTCCATACGTTGACGAATCAAATTTTTGACTATGTCAATCTTCCTCATAGTTTGACTCATACCACCGATTTGAACCAAACCGATAATAAACTTGATGCGCTTATTACGCCATCTGGGGGTTGGGGTGCGTTGATAGCCGTGCAAGGTAATATGCGAAAGCAGCAGGCATTGACCCGTGCGCCAATCACATTATTAGACCTAAATCAGCCATTTGGCACTAAGTGCCCAAGTTGTGCATTTCCAAACGGCAAAAAAAAGCCCATTAATTTTTGTGAAAATGGGGCTAAAGCAACGGCATTTGAAACCACCAAAAAAACCGTGACGGCTGATTTTTTTGCCAAATATACCGTCACTGAACTGCTCGCGCAAAGTGATTATTTCTTGGAAAACCAAGGACGCTTGACTGAGCCTATGCAGTACAATGCGGCGACTGATAAGTACGAACCCATCGAATGGGAAGCTGCTTATCAGTTGATTGCCAGTCATCTCAATCGATTGGATGACCCGAATGAAGCTGTCTTTTATACCTCTGGTCGAGCCAGTAATGAAGCGTCGTTTTTGTATCAGTTATTTACCAAATGCTATGGCACGAACAATATGCCAGATTGCTCCAATATGTGCCATGAAGCAAGCAGTGTGGGGTTAAAAGATAGTATCGGCTTAGGTAAAGCAACCATCGTAATGGATGACTTTGAGCATTGTGACAGCGTGTGGAGTTTTGGGCATAATCCAGGTACCAATCACCCACGTATGCTAGAAACATTGGCAAATGTCGCTGAGCGTGGTGGCAAAATCATTGTGATTAATCCGCTTAAAGAGCGGGGACTTACGCGTTTTCAAGATCCAAAACGCCCAAGCCAAATGCTGACAAATGGTAGCACGCCACTTAGTCACTATTTTTTCCAGCTAAACATTGGCTCAGACTATGCGTTAATGACGGGCATACTCAAGCATTTAGATAATTGGGATCGCGAGGCACGGGATAACGGTAAAGCCGCTATTTTTGATCATGACTTTATTCAAGCCCAGACCGTAGGCTTTGATGAAATGATTGCAGGGGTAAGGGCGACCGATTGGCAAACCATTTATCATATTACAGGGTTAGACGCGCAGCAAATTGAGCAACTAGCCCAGCTTTATCGAGAGAGTAAACGTCCTATTTTAACATGGTGTATGGGCATCACCCAGCATCGTCATGGTACGGACAATGTGCATATGTTGGCAAATTTAGCCTTGGTTATGGGGCATATTGGCAAGACAGGGACGGGACTTGCGCCGATTCGTGGGCATAGTAATGTTCAAGGTAACCGTACCATGGGTGTATGGGACAAGCCTTCAGATAAGCTACTTGATCAAATCGACAAAGTTTTTGGCATTAAGTCCCCTAGAGCGCATGGCTATAACGTTGTAGAGACCCTTGAAGCCATGCAACAAGGCAAGGTTAAAGTATTTATGAGCCTAGCGGGCAATTTTGCAGTGGCAACCCCCGATAAAGCACGTACAGAAGCGGGTATTCGCGGCTGTGAGTTAACGGTACAGATACAGACCAAGCTCAATCGTAGCCACTTGATTCATGGTAAAGAAGCCATTATTTTACCTTGTTTAGGACGAACAGAAATTGATAAGCAAGGCGACAATAACCAATACATTAGTATTGAAGATTCCATGTGTAATGTGGTGTTGTCACAAGGAGCGCGTCAGCCTGTTTCACATAAATTGCGCGCTGAAACTGAGATTATCGCAAGTATCGCTGCGGCTACACTTAGGCATAGCCCGATTCGTTGGTCTTGGTATGTAGAAGATTACGACCGAATTCGTAATGACATTGCTAAAGCCATTGAAGGCTTTGATAACTTTAACCAAAAAGTCTATACCAAACAAGGCTTTCATCTACCGCATCCTGCCAACCGTTATGAATGGCAGACCCAATCTGGTAAAGCCACCTTTTTCTTTACACCGTTAACCGAGATTTATGCAGATAAATTGACGGCTCAGCCCGATGATTTATTAACACTAACCAGTATCCGTTCTCATGACCAATTCAATACCACCATTTATGGGTTGGATGACCGCTATCGCAACGTTTTTGACACGCGGCAAGTAATTTTTATGAATGCTGATGATGCTGATAGATTGGATTTAAAAGCAGGTGATAAGGTGACTATCCAAAGTGAATACGGCGATGGTATTGAGCGAAAAATCACAGGCTTTCAAGTCATTTTGTATGAAATCCCTAAAGGCAATCTAGCCATGTACTACCCTGAAGCCAATCCACTGATTGCGATGACAGATTTTGATAAAAAATCAGGCATGCCTGCCTTTAAAACCGTGTCGGTTAGACTGAGAAAATGTGCTTAATGATCATAGGGTTGCTTAAAAAACCCTATGGATGATTGTTAAATGTAAAAGTATCATTAAATAAAAAAGTATCATTGAATAAAAAAGTGATGATTGAAAAAACAGGCTGAAAAATTGAATATTTACGCGTTTTTTAAGATGAGTAATAAACTTACTGTCGAAAATTAAACCCATAAATAAATGTTATAGATTTTCTTTAAATATTAATTCAACAAAAACACCTGTTATTATTGAATAAATCAAGATGAGCAGTTTTGATTGTTTTTTCCCTGATTTTATTCAATAATATTGTCTATTATTTATTTCAATGAAAACCTATCAATGATATTACGTTAGTAAATATTTTTTGTGTTTTATTGTAATTATTGTATTGACAATAATATTTTTATTCTAAATTTTAATTGATGCTTTTTAGATATTATTTCTTATATTTGGATAACTTTTAGTTATGGTTATAAGGTGAGTTAAAATTAGTCGATATTTTTCAGAGGGTGGGTATTTGTTGACTATTTGGTTACTGCGTCGTTGGCTATTTTTTTAGGAGGGTTTTTTGACGGTTCAGGTAATTGGTTATGCTCGGGTGTCAACCAAGGAGCAAGATTTGTCTTTGCAGCTTGATGCGTTAAGTAAATATGGCTGTGATCGAATTTTTACCGATAAGATAAGTAGTGTGAAAGAACGCCAAGGGTTAACGGATGCGTTAGGCTATTTACGTGAAGGTGATACGTTGGTGGTTTGGAAGTTAGATAGGTTGTGTCGTTCCCTACCCGATTTGATTAAGATTAGTGAGCAAATTCGGATGACGGGTGCACAGCTTGTGAGTATTACTGAGAGTATTGATACGAGTACGCCTGCAGGACGGTTGTATTTTAATATTTTAGGAGCACTGGGTCAGATGGAGCGTGAGCTGATTCAAGAGCGGGTAAAGGCGGGTCTTGCGGCAGCGCGTCGCCGTGGTAAAGTGCCAGGTAAGCCTAGGGTGAGTGAGGAGAAGTTGGAACTGGCTCGTCGGGAGTTGTCTGCTGGACGGACGTATCCTGAGGTGGCAAGAATTCTAGGGGTGCATCCGCAGACGTTGTATCGGCTGGTGCCGGTGAAGTCGCTAAGTTTATGAGTCAGTTAGCAGGGCTTTGTTAATGCGCTGGTAACTATCTTAATTACTAAATATACCATCTTTTTTTGCTAAATTATCAGAGGAAAACTAGCTATTCAAATATTTAACGCTTTAAACTATCAGCCCACTGCTTGAACAATGCTGGCCAAGTGGTCGTTGCTGTACCTGCTTTGCCCATACCCCAACCATGTCCTCCCTCATTAAATAACGTCAATAATTGTTTGATGCCTTGTTTTTTAAGTTGTTCATCAAGTGCGATACTATCGTTAACTGAGGCAATGGGGTCATCTTTGGCATGAGCAATAAACATGGGGGGGGTGTATCCTTATTCACCTGCCGCTCAATAGACAATGCTTGCTTTTGGCTATCTGTGGCATTATTACCTAGTAACTGTTTGTACGATTGGGTACGATGTCCATCTGATACCATGCTCACAACGGGATAAAGCAATGCCGCAAAATCCGGACGTGCAGAATTGTTATCAATGATATCTTGATATGGGTAAAAGTTATGCCCGGCTGAAACAGCTAGCATACCTGCTAAATGACCACCCGCCGAAAACCCCATGACACCCACTTGATTATAATCGTAAACATTTGCTTTTTGACGAATGATACGTAACGCTCGTTGCCCATCCGCGAAAGGTACCATCTTATTATGCCAACCATCCATAGGTAATCGATAAATCAGGTTAAATACGGTGTAACCTTGATTCACTAACCATTCAGACGCTGGTGTGCCTTCTTTACCCAATTCTTCTCTACGATAACCGCCGCCACTGATGACCATGATGGCTTTATGATTAGATTGTGTGGGTCTATATACCAATATTCTAGGTACGGCTACATGACTGATGGCACCTTTGGTGCTTTGCTCTTCAACTGGCAAAGGTAGTGTATGCTGTTGTGCGAGATACTCAGGCGACCATAAGTTAATAGTGGTTGGTGGTGCAACCGCTTGTGATGGTATTGTATGAGCCAATCCGATACCGATTATGCCAATCTGAATAATATACTGAGCGATGTTACTTTTCATGATAAGTAGGCAAACGTATTTGTATAAATCCTAGAAACAATTTACGCAAAAATTTATGCTTTTTGCATAAGCCCTAAAGAAATAGCTGTTAAAGTACCAAAGATAACAACGGCGATCCACATCCAAACTGAATGTATAAGCACTTTTTTGTCCTCTGTCGGTAATCTTCTTCTTTCTGCTAAATAAAAAATAATTTGAGTCAATGGCCAAAAAAATAAACCTGCTATGCCTAATAATACGTTATTTCTACCCAATAAAATAAGACTTTTAACAAAATACCAAATCGATGCGATTGCTAGAATAATAGTCAAAATACCACAAACACTCATTAAAACGGTCATCATTCGTTATCTCCTACTTATTCCCTTTCGCTATCACATAATGATATAGCGTACTACTCGGAATATTGCCAAGCTCTTTACAAATCGCTGGGATACTTTTGGTTTGGTCTTGCATGAGATATTGAGCATACTGCAATTTCTCAGCGGTCATGATTCTAGGTCGCCCACCTTTTCGACCACGAGCCCGAGCTGCTGCAATCCTCTTTTTCACCCGCTGTCGGATAATATTCCGCTCCATCTCGGCAAACGCCGCTTGAATCTGTAAAAACGCTCGACCTGCGGGGGTTGTAGTATCCATTGGTGAATTTATCACTTTAAAGCCAATGCCATTTTCAGCGAGTTCATCAATCAACTTTATAAGCTCACTGGCTAACCGCCCTAACCGATCCAAATCCAAAACAACTAGCACATCCCCTTTTCGCAAGTAGTTGAGACAATCATCCAACCCTTTGCGTTGAGAATGACTGCCCGATGCCTTGTCTTCAAAAATCCGCTCACAGCCGATTTCTTTTAGGGCATCTATTTGCCGACCAAGAAGTTGTCTTCCTTCTGATGTTGATACTCGGGTCTAACCTATTAACCCCACAATAAATTTCCTACAATAGATAGTTAATTTCAATAATCTTTATTCGACGTATAAGTTATGTAGAACGATTGTTTTTTTTGTTATTTACAAACTCTTTATACATTAAATGATTGATAAGCATTGTAAAAAGAGCCATTATCCACCCATAAGACGGATAACTAACACCGTACTTATAATTCTGGTATGTGAAAAAAGTCCAAAAGATTATACATAAGAGATTTAAAAATCGTAATACATTTAGTTTCATTATATAAAGTCTCATAAAATACAATTTGAGTAATAATACCTTACTTATGTTCACTTAGATTAGTATAAAGCTTTATGAAAAATAATATTATATTTATATTATTATACTTAGATAAGTATGGTTTTATCGTCAAATGGATATAATAAAAAAGCCTCAAACGGACACTAATTTACAAATTCAAAAAAAACAATAGGTTGTCGGGATTATCAAGCAAATTTATAGTAGTTTAATACTTAACAGAGTTTATGCATTGATTCTATGCTTTAATAAACAGTGATGAGTTTTTAATAAAAATTGCTACGATTAGCATAGCCTAGGTGATGTAAAATTTTTAGCTTAGGCTAAGTATATTTAGTTTACCCTTCTCCCCTATCAAATATTACAGCATGCGTTTCTCTATGGAATTCTATACCTATCTGATGAATGATACGACTGGGTGTTTTATATTTGTCAGCGTAGTGCTTCTGTTGTATTTGAGCTAAGGCGGTTCCTTGTGGTTGATCGTTTTTACCATTCACGACTTTAAATTCAAAAATGTAAACGTGGTCTCCAACGATGAGTGTCATGTCGATGTTACCAAGACTTGTTGCGTCTTCTGTGATGGTTTGAAAGCCTAAACTGGCAAACAGTGCGTAGAAGACGCTGGCCCAATAGCCTTCGTAATTGGCAATCGGATTATTTCTGTGCCAGTTATGGGGAATGCTACTAAAAAATGCTTGGATGATGCTTTCAATGCCATCCAGATTATGCTGGACAATCGCTTCGTAAAGTTCACTTTGTTTGAGTAACATATCATCTTTGGCATGGGCGATGTATTTTAATAGCAGTGATTCAGATAAGCTTTGTTGTACTTCAATATTGGGAAATTTTAGGGTATAACGTACACTGGGTTTTAACAGCATTTTATCAATGGTGAGATAACCCGTTTGAAATAGTAAGGCGATGATACTGATATCGCTTATTTCAAATTGTGATAGGTTTTGACTATCAATAAGTCTACCAATCAGTTGATGGATATGGATGTTTTCATTTAATAACTTATCCATTAAGAAGGTTGCATTACCTGTTTCCACCCAGTAGTTTTTATAGAGCTTTTGTGGGTTACTTAAAAACAGTAAGACGTCAAAGGGGTTATAGACTGCTTCACCTGTCCAATTATAGCCGTTATACCATTTTTTTAACTC
>NZ_CP014237.1 GCF_001553955.1 Moraxella osloensis | reverse complement strand
TCGTGCAGCGGTGATTGTGCCTGATGGAGTGCTGTTTGGCTCAAGTACGGCTCACAAGACGCTTCGCCAAGAGTTAGTGGAAAAACAGCAATTAGAAGCGATTATTTCGATGCCGTCTGGGGTATTCAAGCCGTATGCTGGGGTATCCACGGCGATTATGATTTTTACCAAGACCATGTCTGGCGGTACGGATAAAGTTTGGTTTTATGATATGCGGGCGGATGGCTATAGTTTGGATGATAAACGCACGCCACTGGGTGATTCGCATGAGCAGAATAATATTCCCGATATTATCGCTCGCTTTCATCATCTTGAAAATGAAGAAAATCGCTCTCGTTCTGAGCAAAGTTTTTTTGTGCCAAAGGCTGAGATTGCCGAGAATGGTTATGACTTGTCAATTAATCGTTATAAAGAAGTGGTGTATGAGTCGGTTGATTATGGCAAGCCGCTGGATATTTTGGCGGATATTGAGCGGTTGGAAGGTGAGATTGCAGACGGGTTAAAAGAGCTTAAAGCCTTGATTTCATGATGTAATTCATTTGATGTTTTGAATATATGATAATTATTTCATTTGTTATTTTGATAAAAGTTTCAAATGAGTAAAAGAGTTTTTGAGTTAATTATGAATATTTATAAAGTAGGATTTATGTCTGAGTGGAAAACTAATAAATTAAGTGAAGTTGCAAAAGTAGTAACTGGTAAAACACCGTCAACATCAAACTCAGCATATTTTGGTGGAAATATTCCTTTTGTGTCACCAGCAGATTTAAACGAAGGGGTTTTGCAAGAAACAAAAACCTATTTAACAGAACTAGGGGCAGAGCAAGTCTATTTAGTGCCAAAAGATACAGTTTTAGTTTCTTGTATTGGAAATCTTGGTAAATTAGCGATTACTAATCAAGAAGTATGTTTTAATCAACAAATTAACGGATTAATCTTTGATCAAACAAAAATATACCCAAAATATGGTTTCTATGCTGCTCAGACTTTTAAACCACAGCTTGAAAAGGCTTCTTCATCTACAACTTTACCTATAGTGAACAAGTCAAGATTTTCAGAAATTTTGATAAGTTATCCGCCATTATCTGAGCAAAAACGCATTGCTGATATTTTGGATAAAGCGGACGAATTACGCCAAAAACGCCAGCAATCTATCGAAAAACTGGACGAACTGCTACAAGCCACTTTTATTGATATGTTCGGCGACCCTGTAACTAATCCGAAAGGGTGGAAAGTTAAAAAACTAGCGGATTTAGGAAGTATTGCAACTGGAAATACTCCACCAAGAGCAAATCCAGAAAATTATGGCAATTTTATGGAATGGATTAAATCTGATAATTTAAATCATTCGTTTGATTATGCAACAAAAGCTACCGAATATTTAAGCGAAATAGGGGCGAAAAAGGCTAGAGTAGTACCAAGTGGAACAATTTTAGTCACTTGTATTGCAGGAAGCTTTGATTGTATAGGTAACTTAGCTATTGTGGATAGAGAGGTTGCTTTCAATCAACAAATTAATTCTCTGACACCCAATGATGAAAATGACACCTTATTTTTGTACTATCTTTTAAAAATTTCAAAGCATATTATTCAAAGCTCATCAACTAAAAGTATGAAAGGAATGATAAGCAAGTCTAAGTTTAGTGAGATTACCTTACCAATTCCGCCCTTTGAAGAACAAATTAAGTTTAGCAAAGTTTTTGAGAATTTTAATAGTTTGAAGAAAACTGCTTTAAGTCAGTTAGAACATCAAGAGAACCTATTTCAATCCTTACAACAACGAGCCTTTAAGGGCGAACTTTAACCCTTTTGACCCCACCCACCAATCACGCTACAATACCAAAACCAAACAAAAATAAAGCCATAAAATAAAAAAGGGAGAATAGCCATGATAATCGAACTCGCTACCTTACCCCCCGAAATCCAACAATATATTGCCAAAGTCGAACAAGGCGAAAGCATCAGCTTTGCCAAAAACGGCAAAATCATCGCCACCATCAACCAACCGACACAGCAACCTGTCAAAAGCCTAATTGAACGCTTCAGCCAGTCGAACCCTGCAGTGGCCGATATCGAGCTAGAACTACCACCGAGACAGCTATCAAGCAAAGATAGTATCGAGATATTTGACTGATGTACCTACTCGACACCAACATCATTAGCGAATTGCGATTGCTGCCAAAAAACCGAGCTAATGCTAATTTTGTCGCTTGGGCAAGCCAATTTCCTGATGACCGCATTTTTTACATCAATAGTGTGGTGGTCATGGAGCTTGAGCGAGGTGTCATGCTAAAACAACGTAAAGACCCAGAGCAGGGTAATATCCTAGCCAATTGGCTATATAACGAGATATTACCCAGCTTTTCTGGTAGGATTTTGGACATTGATAAAGCGGTCGCTCATGTCTGTTCATCGCTCCACGTTCCCAACCCAAAACCCGAAAACGATGCTTGGATAGCTGCCACCGCTATCGCACATGGTATGACATTGGTTACCCATAACGTCAAAGATTTTAATGGTATCAACGTCAATATCATCGACCCTTTTGAATTCACCCCATCCAGCAGTTAATCCCAATTTTCGAGCCAACCTATGAGTAATTTCGCTTTTATCGCCGACCAGTTTCCAAGCCTTGCAGAAACCGCTATCGGAGCGGAAAAACTCATATATGTCTATCCACCCGCAGCGATCATGGCGGCACGTCAGTCGTTAGAATCACTAGTGTTGTGGTTGTACACCTACGATAAAAAACTTTCTCAGCCGTTTGATAACTCATTAAGCAACCTACTAAGAGAGCCGTGCTTTACTAAGCTAGTGCCTGAATATGTCATATTGAAAATGGATACGATCCGTATCATTGGCAACAAATACGTACATGGCAAGGTATCCGTTCCACCTGAAAAACAAAAACAGCAAGCTATCAGCACGATTGCTGATTTATTTTTGATTTATCACTGGTTCGAGCGTACCTATGGTAGTCCTAGCATCGATCGTGATCTAGCAAGAAAGTTCAAACAAGAGAATATCCCTAATCCGACTGCGCAGCTTACAACTTTTCAAACCAAGCTTAGTGAACTACAACAGCAAAACCAAGCCTTTGAAGAACAAATTGTAAAGCAGCATGAACAGCTTAAGCAAACTGAAGAGCAGTTAGCTATACGCACGGCTGATGCACAAGAAAAAGAACGCTTACTTGCTGAGATTGATAGTGAATTAGCCAAAAAACGTGCTGAAGTCGAACAGGCAAAACTTGATAATCAAGCCTATAACCAAACCCACCCAGACACCACTGACTACAATGAAGCTGAGACACGGGCTATATTAATTGATTTATTACTTGAAGAAGCAGGGTGGATCATTGGTCGCAATGTGATAACCGAGGTCAAAGTAACTGATTTCCCATCTCAAACAGGTGAAGGGTTTGTTGATTATGTTTTAACAGGCGATGATGGCATACCGTTAGCAGTAGTAGAAGCTAAGCGTACGGCAAAATCAGAACAAGCAGGGCAACAACAAGCTAAGCTTTACGCAGATAGTCTAGAAAAGCAATACGGCAGACGACCTATCATCTTCTACAGTAATGGGTATAGAACTTTCATGTGGGATGATGGTGTATATCCACCAAGAATCGTACAAGGATTTTACACCCAACAAGAGCTAAATCGATTAATTCAACAGCTAGCCACCAAAAATACGGAGAAAAGCCTAAGCAAATTAAGCATTAAAGAAGAAATCGTCGAAAGAGCCTACCAAGTCAAAGCAGTAAAGTCCATGCTCAAGGTGTTTGAGGAAAATAAACGAGCGGGATTACTCGTCATGGCTACAGGTACAGGCAAAACTAGAACTGCTATTGCTTTGGTCGATATTCTGATGAGAGCTAACCGCGTACAGAAAGTTTTATTTTTGGCTGATCGTACCTCATTAGTCCGACAAGCCTTTAATAACTTCAAAGCCTTATTACCCAACACAGCCTGTATTAATTTAATCGAAAACCGTGAGCAAAATGGTCGTGTTTATTTTTCAACTTATCAAACCATGATGGGATTGATTAATGAAAAAAACGCTGATGGCACTCGCAAATTTGGCATCGGAATGTTTGACCTAGTTATCATTGATGAAGCACACCGCAGTGTCTATCAGAAGTTTGGTGAGATATTTCGCTACTTTGACAGCCTATTAGTAGGTTTGACTGCCACACCACGCGACGAAGTAGATCGAGATACTTATCATCTATTTGGCTTAACTCCTGGTATGCCGACTGACTACTACAGCCTTGATGAAGCGATAGACGAAGGATACCTCGTCCCACCCAAAGCCTTCAACGTTCCACTAAAATTTATGCGGGAAGGTATTAAGTACGATGAGTTATCTGACGAAGAAAAAGCGCATTGGGAAAGCTTAGATTGGGGAGATATTGAAACTCCTGATGAAGTCGCGGCAGCAGCCATGAATAAACTATTATTTAACACCGATACCGTCGATAAAATGCTACATCATCTGATGGAAAACGGCATAAAAGTTAAAGGTGGTGATTGCTTAGGCAAAACTATCATTTTTGCGGTCAACCAACGTCATGCTGAATTTATCGCTGCACGCTTTAATCATCACTACCCCTCGTATCAGGGTAAATTCGCGCGTGTTATTACCCATGCCGTAAACTACGCCCAAACACTAATTGATGATTTTAGTAAAAAGGATTTACCTGAGCCCCAAATCGCTATTTCAGTTGATATGTTAGATACAGGTATCGATGTACCTGAAGTCGTCAATTTGGTCTTTTTCAAAACTGTACGTTCTAAAGTTAAATTTATGCAAATGATTGGTCGTGGTACAAGGCTTTGCAAAGATCTATTTGCGCCAGAGCAGGATAAAACTGAGTTTTATATCTTCGACTACTGCGGCAATTTCGAATTCTTCAATGAAAATCCAAAAGGCGCAACAAATTCTCCAGCTGAGCCATTATCACAAAGGCTATTTAAAGCACGTGTAAGCATTTTACAACAGCTTCAGCTACCCAAACATAAAAATGATACGACAGCCCCCTTAGAAGAGAAATTAAAGGGGTATTTACATCGCCAAGTTAGTAGTATGAACCGTGAAAACTTTATTGTTCGCCCAAAATGGCAGTTTGTTGAAAAATTTAAAGACTTATCAAAATGGAATAAGCTTGACGACGTCACTGTCAATGAAATTAATGAAAACTTATCTGGTTTG
This sequence comes from Moraxella osloensis, assembly GCF_001553955.1. NCBI lineage: Bacteria > Pseudomonadati > Pseudomonadota > Gammaproteobacteria > Moraxellales > Moraxellaceae > Faucicola > Faucicola osloensis. The sequence goes on along the minus strand of NZ_CP014237.1, from coordinate 29,975 downwards.
CCTATAGAGCAAAAAGAAAAAGATCAAGATGACCTTGAAGCAAAGTTGTTTGACCTGCTTTGCTATAACTTACAAATCTCAATTTTAAACAATGATAAAAACAGCATTGGTGCCTGTCGTAAGCGGATTCAATCTATAGTTGAAAATCTATCTATCAAGACTAATATCCCTGCAATTGCCAAAGAGATAGAACTTATTGATTTGATATTGACTGAAGATTATTGGACAACGATAAGTGTTATTGATGCAGAGAATATTCGAGAGCGCTTAAGAAATCTTGTGAAATTGATAGACAAAGTAGAAAGAAAAATTGTCTATACGATACTCATGGATGAGTTTGGTGAGGTTACGCCAATTCCTTTGCCTGTCATTGGTCCTGATGTAGATGTTGATCAATATAAAAAACGTGTTGAGCATTTTATTAAAGCCCACGAAGATCATCTTACGATTGCAAGACTAAAACTTGGTTTACCATTAACCAAAGATGATCTAGCTCAGCTAGAGCAATTTGTCTACAACGCTCAAGAGGTTAGTAGCCAAGAAGAATTTAAAAACCATTTTGGTAATGATTTAAGTCTGCCAGAATTTATCCGCTCGTTAGTAGGTTTGGATCATCAAGCTGTGGAAAATGCTTTTTCAAATTACTTAGTTGGTACTCAGTATAATTACAACCAAATTCTCTTCGTTAAGATGATAATTGAACAATTAACAAAGCAAGGTAAGTTAGAAGCTGAGCGTCTTTATGAAGCACCATTTACTCAAATTCATTATGAGGGTATTGAAGGGCTTTTTTCTGAAAATGATATAGAGCATATTTTTAATAAAATTGATAGTTTTAATCAGATTTTAATTGCTTAAAGTTATAAAAAATTTGTAGGTTTTTCAAAGTTATCCACAAACAAATTGCTTTTAATTGCTTTTAATTGCTTTTAAAAGCTTTTAGACACTCTGCAAGCTAGATATATCAAGGCTTACAGAGCTTATTTAAATAGTTTTATCGCACTATTCGAATAGTTTTATCGCACTATTCAAATAGTTTTATCGCACTATTTAAATAGGTTTATCGCACTTTTAAATAGGTTTATCGCAAGGACCTATCTGAAACAAATCCATAGATATTAATTAGTCAGAAAAACAGGAAAATTTTCAATAAAATTATAATTTCGATTATCTGTTATAAAAAAAGATATTCTATTTATAAAAATAGGTTTTTCGCATTAAAAAATTTCATATAAATTATTGATATTTAATGAATTTATGCTAGGTATGCACATATAAAACACTCATTTTATATTTATGCTAAGATTTTAATCATACTCAAACTGCTGATTTATATAGAATTTTAATATTTAATGCAAAATCTGCAACTATTTTATCAATTCAACAAGGTATATGGTGCTATTTGAAGGGTATTTAATTTGATTATCAACTACCTAAGTTGATAAGATACAGATAGGTTTATCGCAATAAAATAAATATAGTGTTTTTCTATTAAACTATTGATATTGTTAATTTTTATTTTTTATTGGATCGAATAAATATAGATTTTATTGAATTTTATTAATATTGCTTTTTATTGTCTAACTACCTAAGTTGATAAGATACAGATAGGTTTATCGCAATGAAAATTTGGATTTTGGTAGCACCTAATTTGTGATGTACCGAAAAAATTAATGTCCAATTTGGATTGAGATTGAGATCGCTAATAAAATGAAACTAATGAATAAATAATAAAAATAGTTCGTTTGATAACATAATTAAAATAGTTTATAATCTAAGCTATCTTTTTATTAATGTGAATATAAAAATGTCTTCGCTTATTGTTAAGGATAATGCTCTCATTCAAGCTAGTTACAGCCTTGATTTGGTTGAGCAACGATTAATTTTATTATCTATTTGGTTAGCTAGAGAGACGGGTACAGGAATTTCGCATGATAGCTTATTGCGAGTAGATGCTACGGTTTATGCCAGCCACTTTGGTACTAATGTAGAAACAGCTTATACTGTATTAAAACAAGCATCAAAAGGGCTATTTGACCGTTACGTAACTTATTTAGATAAAAATCCAGATACAGGAAAAGATAGAAGTTTTAATTGTCGATGGGTAGATAAAATAGGTTACGAGAAAGATTCTGGCTATGTTTTTCTAAGATTCACTCAAGAGGTAGTTCCTTTAATCACGCGTTTGGAAGAGCAATTTACTAGTTATGAGCTTGAACAAGTTAGTAAGTTGACCAGTACGTATGCTATAAGATTATACGAATTACTTATGCAATGGCGCAGTAAGTCCAAAACACCTGAATTTCAATTAGAAGAATTTAGAAGCCAGCTGGGTGTTGAAAAAGGGCAATATAAAACTATGAGCAACTTTAAGAAAAATGTCCTAGATTTTTCAGTTGCTCAAATTAACCAATTTACAGATATTAATGTTAAATATATACAACATAAAGATGGTAGGTCAATAACAGGTTTTAGTTTCAGTTTTAAACAAAAAAAGAAAAAAATTAGTGAATTGAAAGATATAAATGGAGAGATCGAGAAAGAGGTGGTTGGGAAGTTTAATGCTAATACGTATAAAAGTAGAGATACTAACACAGTCGATATGTTTGTGCCAATGACCGATAGTCAACGTCACCATTTTGCAAAAAAACTATCCAAACTTCATGAACTATCTAACCTTGCAAAAGGGGAGGCAGGGCGAGACTACGATGTATTTGCCGAGCAAATTGCCAATGAGCTCTTAGATCCTGAGCGGGTTAAGTTTTATGAAAAGTACTTAGCCCAGGTTGGATTTAAAAAATGGTAGTGTTCAAAAAACTGTGTCATTTCACTAAACTATTCACAATAGAAGGAATGACACCATGCAAAACTTTGACTTTAACGAAGCCCTAAAAGCCATTCAATCAGGCAAACCCATTACAGGCAGTGATGGGGTGCTTGCTCCACTCATCAAACAACTCACCGAAGCGGCACTATCGGCTGAGATAGACAGCTACCTTGAGCAAAACCCAAGTAACAATCGCCGTAACGGCTACAGCAAAAAGACCGTCAAATCAGCCGTTGGCAGCTTTGAGCTTGAAACACCACGTGACCGCAATGGCGAATTTGAACCTGAGCGAGGAAATAGCGAAGCATCGCTTCGCCCGAGTGCAAGACGAAGGCTATGCCTGAATGACTGGTTAAAAAGCATCAGACTAAGCTCACCCCTGAAATTGACAACCGCATCCTATCGCTGTTCTCGCATGGCATGAGCTATACCGCCATCAAAGACCACATTACCGAGATGTATCAGCTAGAAGTCTCAGAAGCCACCATTAGCAATATTACTGATAGTCTTATCCCACAGCTCAAAGCCTGGCAATCAAGACCACTCGATAGCGTTTATCCGTTTGTCTGGCTCGATGCCATCCACTACAAGGTTAAAGACGAAGGACGCTATGTTAATAAAGCGGTTTACACGCTGTTAGCACTCAATACCGAAGGTCGTAAAGAACTTATTGGGCTATACTGCTCTGAAAGCGAGGGAGCGAACTACTGGCTATCGGTACTCACTGATTTACACAATCGTGGCGTACAGGATATTCTGATTGCCTGTGTTGATGGCTTAAAAGGCTTACCTGAAGCCATTCAAGCCATATTCCCTAATACTGAGGTGCAATTGTGTGTGATTCATCAAATCCGTAACAGTATTCGTTATGTGGCAAGTCGTGACCAAAAAGCCTTTATGCGGGATTTAAAGCCTGTGTACAAAGCTGTGAATAAAGAATCTGCTGAGTTAGCACTTGATGAGCTCGATAGGCTATGGGGCAGTAAGTACCCTGCGGTGATTGCTTCTTGGCGAGATAAGTGGCATTTGCTCAGTGCCTATTTCAAGTACCCCGAAGCGGTTAGAAAACCCATTTATACGACCAATGCGGTTGAAGCGGTTCATCGCCAGTTTCGTAAGCTGACTAAAACTAAAGGGGCGTTCCCAAATGAAACTAGCTTGCTTAAATTACTGTATGTTGGTATGTTAAATGCGTCAGAGAAATGGACGATGCCGATTAATAATTGGGGACAAACCATGATGCAACTGTCTATCCATTTCCCTGGTCGTTTGGATGCGGTTATGAGCCTCTAATTTATCCTGACACAGAGTTTTGAACGCCCTCAAAAAATTTATTAATTCTTACAGTAAGTTAAGTATAAATCGTTAACATAAGATACAGTAATTTGTTTGTAAGAGACTCTATAAAAAAAAGACAAAACAGTTCCTCATTTTAATCTTAAAAAATAATAGATAGAATCCTTTTTTGGATTTAAATGACTGTATATACTAAATGAGTGCATTGATATCACTAAATTTGGTAAATAAGCACTGATATGCACTCTAATGACAATCATTGACTATGCATACTATTGAAGTTTGTAGTATCTGCTTGAATTTACCTTTCTTACTGTGAAATATTTCCTTCAGTCTTGCATCCAATGCAACTTCAGAAAACTTAACCAACATATATTTATTAGTCATCAATCTAGCATAATGGCATAAAAATTGCTTTGCAAAATTTATGCATAGTAAAAAAGAGCAGATGATGGAACGGTATCAACATTCACAAGCCAAGGTCCTGTGTTCAGCAGCAACTGGTTTAAAAGATTTTATCAATAAGATGGGTGGTAGCTTTGAAGATATTCTACAAAAAAATCATATCAATGACGCTTTATTGGAATCTTCGACAGCCAGTATAAACTTAGCAAAATATTGTAATATTTTTGAGGATGCCGCCTACGAAACCAAACAAGATAATTTTGGTTTGATGTATGGTTATCAATTTAAGCCACATGACTTAGGCTTATTAGGTTATATTGCTATTTCTTCAAGCAGTGTTCAAGAATCACTCTCCAACTTGATTGAAGCATTTCCCCTTCATCAACAAAATACCTTGTTAAACTTACAGACCAATCAGAATTTGTGTTACTTAAATTATGAGATCAAAGATCATAAGATTAAAAGTACCCGTCAGGATGCAGAACTTTCATTAGGTATGTTTTTTAATATCATCAAACATGCATGCGGTACCAATTGGCAGCCAGAAAAAATTTATTTTAAACACGCAAAGCCTTTATATTGGGAAGAACATGCAAAGGTATTTGATTGTCCTGTGATTTTTAATCATCACTGTAATAGTTTAGTCTTTGATCAATCGGTTTTAGGGATGACGATGCCCACTCAAGATGTTAATTTATTGCGATTAATTCAAGAAAGTCTACATCAGTTAGAAACCAATAATCCTAAAGCAATGACTAATTATGAAGAAGATTTCTTACTAAATATAAAACATTGCATTCTCCAAAATTTAGAAAATCCAGAACTTTCATTGGATATTATTAGCGAAAAGCTTCGAATACCTTCATGGACACTACAAAGAAGATTGGGGAAAATACCGATTAATTTTTCGAAGTTATTGGACGAAATACGCCAAGAACAAGCGATTTTGTACTTAGATGAGCAAAATATACCGCTTTCTGAAATTGCCTTTTTATTGGGTTATGCTGAAATCAGCTCTTTTTCTAGGGCATTCCGAAGATGGTTTGGCGTAAGTCCAAAACAGTGGGTTAAAATGTCAGCTTAAGCTAAACTTCAGTGAAAGCTGACTGCATTAACTCGATACAAAATCCTTGCACATCTTAATTGTTTCATCGACCCAGTCTGCTCCCAAGTCCTGTGTGGTTTGTGTGTAGCTATGACTGCCTGTCCATGCTAATAACTGTAACCGTCGCTGAATAATAAATGTGTCAATCATATCGAGATCTTTTTGGGTTAGACTGGCTACTTGATGGTAACCTTCTAGCCACTCATTGACCCATAACTTTGCCTCTGGTAAGTGTTCGTGAAAACTAAGTGCCGATGCTAAATCGTGAAGAAACCAGCCAAAACCACAATCGTCAAAATCTATGACTGATGTACAGTTCTGATCAACCAATAGATTAGCCAACCTTAAATCGGCATGTATCAATCCGAAATTGGTATGATTTTGACCATAAACGGCTAATTTTGATTTAATTATTTCGATCGTCTCTTTAATTAATGGATAGTGCTGGTTATCTAGCAAATAGCCATTTTTCCAATCACCCCAATACCCATCTTCACCTAACATATTTTCATGACTCCATATGGGTCGGACAAAAGAACTTGGTTGAATCCAGCCTTTTGTATGTTCATGCAATTTGGCATTCATATAGCCAAGCCGTTTAAACGACGCTGACAAATCACTATCGGCAGCAGCCGGTTCTTCTCCGTTAATCCAGTGAAATAGCACGGCATAGACGTCATTATCCCCGAATTTAAAGCTTTGCACATAGTCATAGTTTTTGCCTTTTATGGGTATGGGTGCATGAATATTATCTTGCTGTAGGGCTAATAACCAAGCAAGCTCACTTTGGATGATGATTAGACTATGGTAATTCGGGCGATGAAGCCTTAATACATACTGACTTCGATTAGACGCAATGACTTTATAAGTCGCGTTTTCTGAGATGCATAACTGCCGTATGTTCCCTTGATACTTTAGCTCATAACAGTTATCAAAATTATGTTTAACTTGTTGAATATTGATTTGACTGACATTCATGTTGAGTTGCTCCTATCATTAACTGCGATAAGATGAATTTAAATTAAAATTTTTAGATTTTCTTGTCTTTGCAAAATAAAAACTTGTCTTCTAAAGGCAACAACACCGCAATTTGACACTAAACGATAAAAAATGTCCTCTAATGCCAAGAAAAAAAATGCATTCTGGCGCATTCTCAAATATGAGTCATCCAATCAAGGAGCAGTATCTGATGTTAACCAGTATTAAATGTAAAAGCGTTGTAGTAACCGGCGGTAGTAGTGGCATTGGATTGGGCATTGCTAAAGTGTTTGGTAAACAAGGCGCAAAAGTGACTATTACATCACGCAGTCAAAAAAAACTAGACAGCGCATTGAATCAATTAATCGGATTAGGCTATGACGTATCTGGCATAGTCGCTGATGTTTCAAATTTAGGAGAGATGAATAAACTAATGGAGCATGTGAATGCTTCTCAAGGTGGAATAGATATCTTATGTTGTAACGCAGGCATATTTCCATCAATTGCCATTGAATCGATGTCAGAGAGTAATTGGGATGAAGTTTTATCGACAAATGCTAAAGGGACATTTTTTTGTGTAAAAGCGGCTTTGCCTTATTTAAAACACGCTGAGTATGGTCGGATTATTTTGACCTCTTCAATCACAGGACCTGTTACAGGTTACGCAGGTTGGTCTCACTATGCAGCAAGTAAAGCTGCTCAATTAGGGTTTATGCGATCTGCCGCTTTAGAGCTTGCTAAAGACCATATTACGGTGAATGCTGTATTACCTGGCAATATTCTAACTGAGGGACTTGAAGGCATGGGCGAACAATATATAGCTAACATGGCAGCTTCCATTCCACTTAAAAAGTTAGGTTCAGTTGATGATATTGCTTATGCAGCCTTGTTCTTATCATCAAAAGAAGCAGGCTATATCACAGGGCAAACAATTATTGTCGACGGTGGGCAAATATTACCAGAGTCTTTAACAACGTAAAAAAAAGGGGGGGTAAGATGTCAATTAATTCAAGTATTTCAGCAACCTTAGTTAATAACGATGTACAACGATTAAAAGCAGACTCAATTGGCTTATTTAGTGTCTTGTTTATGACTATAGCGACCGCTGCACCAATTACAGCCATGCTTGGTAATGTGCCAATCGCTGTTGGTAGTGGTAATGGACAGTTTGCTCCTGCTGGTTTTATGGTAGCTACCATTATTCTCAGCTTCTTTGCTATCGGTTATGCCGAAATGGCCAAACATATAACAGCAACAGGTGCCTTTTATTCTTTTATTTCTCATGGATTAGGGCGAGTTGTAGGGTTGGGATCTGGGTTAACTGTAACGCTAACCTATATTGTTTTTGAAGCAGCACTCATTGGAATATTTTCGTTTTTCTGCCAGGATCTGATATCAAGCGTCTTCCATATAAAAGTTTCATGGATTGTTTTTGCTCTCATTATGCTAATAGCAAATGGACTTTTGAGTTATTTTGATATCAATTTAGCTGCTAAGGTATTGGGATTATTTCTAATATTAGAAATATTGATGCTTTTAGCAATGGCAGTTGCAATTTTTGTGCATGGGGGTAGTCCCACGGGTTATCACCTAGAAACAATCAACCCTTTAAACGCCTTTACTCCAGCGGCTGGTATTGCAACCGCTAATGCTAGTTTGGGTTTGTTTTTCGCATTTTGGTCATGGGTGGGTTTTGAATCTACAGCCATGTATGGGGAAGAATCTAGAAACCCTAAAAAAATTATACCTTTAGCTACGATGATTGCGGTTATAGGTATTGGTCTCTTCTATGTTTTTATCTCATGGATGGCAATTATAGGTACTGGTATTGAACAATCAATTCATCTAGCCCAAGATCCCGCTACTGCTGCAGAAATTTTTTATACCCCTACTAGACAGTACTATGGTGAATGGGCGGTAACATTATTTAAAACATTAGTCATCACAGGTTCATTCGCATGTGGATTAGCGTTTCACAATTGTGCTGCAAGATATTTATATGCTTTAGGTCGTGAAAATTTATTACCTCAATTAGGCTCAACTTTAGGTGCAACACATTCTCAGCATGGCTCACCTCACATTGCTTCTAATATCCAAGCCGTTATTGCGACCGTTATCGTCTTACTATTTTATTTGTTTGGTAAAGATCCATATGCAGATTTATATACTCTGTTAGCTATTTTGGGAACGATGGGAATTATGATTGTACAAGCCTTATGTGCATTCGCAATCATTGGATACTTTTATTTTAATTCTGAAAATAAGTCTAAAGCTCATTGGTTTAAAACAGGCATTGCACCATTTTTTGGTGGAATAGGAATGCTATACGTAGTTTATTTATTGTGGGTGAATATGGCTTTTGCGGCTGGGGCTGCTGTAAATTCCCTATTATATAAATTTATCCCTTACATTGTTCTAGTAACATTTTTCGCGGGTATATCATTAGGACTTTATTTTAAATATCGTGATCCAAGCAGATATCAAGTAATTGGCAGAATCACATTAGATGACAAATAGCGAGTGAACTATGTTGAAAGTTAATGCTTTTGATGAAACAACCTTTCATCAGTTAGATGTTAGTGAGCAAGATCTGATACAACGTCGAAAAAACACCTTGGGTCCTGCATATCAATTGTTTTATGACCACCCATTACAATTTGTTAAAGGCGAAGGTGCTTATCTTTTTGACAAACAGGGCAATAAATACTTAGATTTTTATAACAATGTCGCCTCGATGGGACATTCCCATCCCAAAATAGTCGAAGCCCTCTGCAAACAGGCGCACGAACTTTGCACGCATACACGGTATTTGCATGAAGGTATTATCAATTATGGTGAGCGATTGCTTGCCACAATGCCAGCTGAGTTAGCAAATATCATGTTCACTTGCACAGGCAGTGAAGCGAATGATTTAGCTTTACGTATAGCGAAAGATTTTACTGGCGGAACAGGTTTCATTATTACAGAGTATGCGTACCATGGCATTACCGAAAGTATTGCCTCGCTATCGCCAGCAATGGGGGAATATGTGCCTATCCACAAAGATGCACGTATAATCAAAATCCCCACCTATGACCCAAGTCATCCTGAGCAGTTTACACGAGATTTCGTTGAAAATGTTCAATCAGCTTTAAAGGACATGCAACGACATGGTATCAAACTCGCTGGCATATTAATTGATACCTTAATGACAAGTGATGGCGTATTTGCTGAACCGATGGGTTTCTTCAGACCAGTGATTGATCTTATTCATGACGCGGGTGGCGTTTTTATAGCCGATGAAGTTCAACCTGGGTTTGGCAGAACAGGTTCGCATATGTGGGGTTTTGCTCGGCATGAGATTGTGCCCGACATTGTGACTATGGGCAAACCGATGGGCAATGGCTATCCTCTCGCAGGTCTTACTGTTAAACCAAACGTTTTGAAGCGATTTGCCAACGAAGCGAGTTATTTTAATACCTTTGGTGGCAATCCAGTTGCAGCGGCCGTTGGAATGGCAGTATTAGATGTATTAGAAGAAGAAAGTTTAATGCTTAATGCAAAAAACATAGGCGAGCAATTAAAAAATGATTTAGTAAATTTATCTCATAAATATCCAATTCTAGGGCAAGTACGTGGTGCAGGTTTATTTATAGCCGTAGATGTTATGACTAGTAATAATAGTACCAGCACAGAAAACGCGAGATACATTGTTAATAAATTAAGAGAGGAAGGCATATTGATTGGTGCATCAGGAAAAAATTCAGATGTATTGAAAATCCGCCCTCCTTTGTGCATTAGCAATAATGATGCAGCAATGCTGATACATTCTTTAGATAAAGTTTTATATCGCATTTAGTTTAATTAGTAAAAAAATGGCTTGATTCGTTAACTATATTTTTTTAAAGGAATGACTATGGACATCTTATCAACTAATTATACGAATACTATTAATAATAAGATGGTTGCCACCATGGATCATGAGTATGTCTTTCACTCTTGGTCAATTCAAGAAAACTTAAAACCTTTAGTAATCAAATCGGGCAAAGGGTCTATTATATGGGATTTCGATGGCAACGAATATTTAGATTTTAGTAGTCAGCTTGTCAATACCAATATTGGACACCAACATCCCAAAGTTGTACAAGCAATTATCGATCAAGCACAAGAATTGGCCACCATTGCACCATCTACGGCGAACTTGTCTAGAAATGAGGCGGCTAAAAGAATTGTCGAATTAGCACCCGCAGGCTTCAAAAAAGTATTCTTTACCAACGCTGGGGCTGATGCCAATGAGAATGCTATTCGTATGGCAAGGCTGTTTACGGGTAGAACCAAGGTACTGTCTTCTTATCGCTCTTATCATGGCAACACAGGAGCAGCAATCGCTGCAACTGGCGATAGTCGTCGTATCCCAAATGAGTATGCTTTCGGTCATGTGCATTTATTTAGCCCCTATTTATATCGAAGTGAATTTTACGCCACTAATGAAGACGAAGAATGTGAACGCGCTTTACAACATTTAAAAACTGTGATTGACAGTGAAGGTCCTAGCAGTATTGCAGCCATTTTGCTTGAGAGTATACCAGGCACGGCTGGGATTATGGTGCCACCAAGAAACTACCTGCAAGGGGTGCGTGAGCTTTGCAATACACAAGGTATCGTGTTGATTTTAGATGAAGTCATGGCAGGCTTTGGCCGTACTGGTAAATGGTTTGCATTTGAGCATTTTGGGGTAGTGCCTGATTTGATTACATTTGCTAAGGGTGTGAACTCTGGTTATATCCCCGTGGGTGGGGTTATCTTATCGGATAAAATTAGCGATTATTTTGATGCTAGATTTTTTCCTGGCGGCTTGACCTATTCTGGACACCCACTCGCAATGGCGTCAATTGTGGCGACGATCGATGCTATGAAAGAAGAAAATATATTGGACAATGTAGAATATATTGGCACCAAAGTATTAGAACCAGGTCTTAAAGCACTTGCAGAAAAACACACAATCATCGGTGAAGTACGAGGTGTGGGAGTCTTTTGGGCAATTGAGTTAGTCAAGTCGAAACAAACTAAAGAGAGGTTGACTGTTCAAATCATGAATGACATCAAAAAGCGTTGTGCGAAAAAAGGACTAATAACTTTTATCACGGATAATCGTATCCATGTTGTCCCGCCGTGCGTAGTCAACGAAGCTGAAGTGTTACAAGCATTAAAAATTTATGACGAAGTTTTAACAGAGGTTTGTCAGCAGTTAACATAGGTAATAGTAAATGGAAAAATTATCGACAGTAGGGCATTTAATTAATGGTAAAAAAATTGAAGATACCCAGCGAACACAGGCAGTTTATAATCCTTCAAACGGTATAGTTAGCAAGCAAGTAGCATTAGCGTCGAAGCAAACCGTAGAAGAAGCCATCAGTGCCGCACAGGCTGCCTTTCCAGCATGGAAAAATACTCCGCCATTGCGCCGTGCTCGTGTGATGTTTAAGTTCAAAGAATTACTCGAACAACACACAGAGGAAATCGCCCAACTTATCGGAGAAGAGCATGGCAAGATATTGCACGATGCAAAAGGTGAACTACAACGGGGAATTGAAGTGGTGGAATATGCCTGCGGTGCTCCTGAATTACTAAAAGGTGACTATACCAAAAACGTGGGACCTGACATTGATTCTTGGAGTGATTTTGTTCCACTTGGTGTGGTGGCTGGTATTACCCCCTTTAATTTCCCAACCATGGTGCCCTTATGGATGATTCCTATGGCGTTGGTGTGTGGCAATACATTTGTATTAAAACCTTCTGAACGCGATCCCAGTTCAACGATGTTTATCGGAGAATTGATGTGTCAAGCGGGTTTACCCAACGGTGTTTTTAATATCGTCAATGGTGATAAGGAAGCAGTGGATACACTTCTCACTGATAGTAGAGTACAAGCGGTTAGCTTTGTGGGCTCAACACCTATTGCTGAATACATTTACCAGACTGCAGCCGCTTATGGTAAACGATGCCAAGCACTAGGTGGGGCAAAAAATCATGCGATTGTAATGCCAGATGCTGATCTAGACAATGTTGTTAACTCATTGCTCGGTGCGGCTTTTGGCTCGTCAGGCGAACGATGTATGGCACTATCAGTCGCCGTAACCGTTGGCAAAGATATTGGCGATCAATTAATCTCAAACTTGTCTAATGCGATGGCTAAGCTAAAGTGTGGGCCCTACGCTAACAATAGCAATGATTTTGGTCCGTTGATTACCCAAGCACATAAAGACAAGGTCGTTGCTCACATTACCAGTGCAGAACAGCAAGGCGCTACGATTATCGTTGATGGTCGCAATATCAGTGTGTCTGGTTTTGAGGAGGGCTTCTATGTGGGAGCAACCTTGATTGATCATGTTAAGCCCGACATGGATAGCTATAAAGCGGAAATTTTTGGACCTGTCCTGCAAGTGATTCGGGTTGAAACAATGGCAGATGCTTTACAATTGATTAATAATCATGAATATGGCAACGGCACCTGTATTTACACACGTGATGGGGAAGCAGCCCGCTATTTTTGCGATAACGTAATGGTGGGTATGGTAGGCGTGAATGTGCCATTGCCTGTACCCGTTGCCTATCATAGCTTTGGGGGGTGGAAACGCTCATTGTTTGGCGATTTGCATGTATATGGTCAAGATGGGATTCGGTTTTATACTCGTCGTAAAACTATAACCCAACGTTGGCCGTCTTCTAGTCTGAGAGAGGGGGCACAGTTTTCGATGCCTAATTTATAATTGCCATGATTTTCCTTTTAAATTTAAGTGCTCAAAGTTTAAAAGGATTTTGCATTGACATAATTAATAACTTTTTAACGAACCCTAGCTGACTTATCAATCAAATTTGACCACTGTCAATTATACGTTTTCTAAAACTTATCAAATAATATTATCATTACAATAAGGATAGATACGCATGAACTATAACCAATTGTTTATCAATGGAAAATGGACTAGTCCACGAAAGGGTAACACGTTTTACAGTATCGATCCAAGTACCGAACAAGTTATTGCACAAGTGGCACGTGCTGGGTTAGATGACGCAAGACTCGCTGTCGAAGCAGCACGAGCAGCATTTGATAATGGCTCATGGTGTAATTTATCTGGCAAGCAAAGAGCAATATTTTTACGAGCTTTCGCCAATGAAATTCGTAATCGTTTAGCAGAACTGTCAACCTTAGAGGTAAAAGATAATGGCAAACCCTACGCAGAAGCGGAATGGGATGTAAGTGATGCCGCAGGCTGCTTTGAATTCTATGCCAACCTTGCTGAATCACTTGATGAACATAGAGAGACACCGTTAAGCCTTAGTGATGATAGATTTGAGTGTATGATTCGAAAAGAGCCGATCGGCGTCGCTTGTGCAATAATCCCTTGGAACTACCCCCTACTCATGGCGGCTTGGAAGGTCGCACCTGCCTTAGCCGCAGGTTGTACCATGATTTTAAAACCTTCTGAAGTAACTTCCTTGACGGCGATTGAACTTGGACGTATTGCCGACAAGATCGGATTACCCTGCGGCGTTTTGAATATCCTCACAGGCTATGGACATGATATCGGTTCTTACCTCACAGATCATCCAGATATTGATAAAGTAGCTTTTACGGGCAGCGTCCCTGTGGGAAAACAGATTATGCGCTCATCCGCCGTTAATGTTAAAAATATCAGCCTAGAACTAGGCGGTAAATCAGCTTTTATCATCTTCGATGACAGTGATATTGACGCTGCGGTGGAATGGATCATGTTTGGTATCTTTTGGAACCAAGGGCAAGTCTGCTCTGCTACCTCTCGCGTGTTGGTGCAAGAGGGTATCTATCCGAAACTAATCTCAAGGCTTGTTGAAGAAAGTCAAAAAATTCATATTGGTAATGGTTTTGAAGATGGTGTCAAACTTGGGCCCTTGGTCAATGAAACTCAATACAAAAAAGTCATGGCTGCTGTCAATCAAGGTGTTCAAGACAAAGTTAGGCTATTAATCGGTGGCAAAAGACCTAATCATCTGCTACAGGGGTATTTTATTGAACCGACCATTTTCGTTGATGTGCCAGAAAATCATCCCTTATGGACAGATGAAATTTTCGGTCCTGTGGTGAGTATTCGACAATTTAAATCGGAACATGAAGCGGTCAAATCAGCAAATAATTCTATATTTGGTCTGGCGGGTGCTGTAATGTCAAAAGATTTGGCATGCTGCCATCGTGTCGCCCGTCAGCTTAGGGCAGGTATTGTTTGGATTAACTGTTCTCAACCCACATTCATAGAAGCACCTTGGGGAGGATGTAAGCAAAGTGGAATTGGAAGGGAGTTAGGTATTTGGGGGTTAGAAAATTATTTAGAAACTAAACAGATAACCAGCTATAACGCTGAAAAACCTTGGGCATGGTATATTAAATAATAATTTGTAAATTACTTCAGATAAGATTCACTATGTTAAATATTTTATTTAAAATTATATAGTTAAAAAAATAAGATTTTTATAAAATTCGAATTTTATAGTCGTTTGGAAGAACCCCTATCCTATCACTTTGCTCATTTCCGCTATTTTTAACAGATTATCACTCTCATCTTTGAGATTCACTCCTGTGACTTGACGTTCAAAAGCTTGCTCAATCAACCAGTTTAATTTAAATGCTGCGGCTCTTGAGCTTAACCCACCTGGACGAATGTTGGAGATACAGTTACGCTCGGCATCTTTTTTGCCAATTTTGGGAGCATACGTCATATATATCCCTAGCGAATCCGCTGCTGACAGCCCGGGTCGCTCGCCTATGAATACCACAACCATTTTGGCATTGACGAGTTCACCGACGGCATCACCTAACGCAACCCGGGCTTGCTGGGCAATAAAGATAGGAGCTATGGCCAAGTTGGGATTGAGAAAAGTTTTGAGTGCATCGAGCAGTGGCACGACTTGGGTTTGGACTGCCAACGATGACAAACCATCACCGACCATAAAGACTAAATCATAAGCTAAACTAGCTTGATGTGAGTGTTTTTGTAAAAAAGTTTCTTTACACTCGAGTGCCAACTGCCTTCCCAAATCGGGACGTCTCAGATAGGTTTCACGACTATCTCCTTGAGTAGCTGCTTGGCTATGCACACGCTCAACTTGCCAATTTCGTTGTTCAAGTTGGTGAGTGAGTAAATCAACATCCAACGGGGTATGAATCGCATCACAGGCTTGGGCATGAGCGAGACCAAAATTTAACACCTCTTGGGTGGGTAATGCCGCCCCGACCCGCCCTATTGCAATACGAGCTTGGGTCAACGCTCGCCAATCTTGCCAGTCATTGGTCGTGACGCTTTGGTCGGTGATGACGTCTTTGTTGACGGAAGTTTGATTCATCAAGTTATTGATAGGGGTAGCCATAATTCACGCTCAAGTTATCAGGTGCCATTAAAAAACGTTTGCCATCGGATAATAAATGCCCTTGGGGGTCGGTAAGTTGCATTTTTTGCAGCCATGCTTCAAATTCAGGAGCGGCTCGTTTTTTGAGTGTTTCTCGGATAAAACGAGCATCATGAAAGCTGGTGCTTTGGTAGTTGAGCATAATGTCATCTGCCCCTGGCACCCCAATTAAGAATGTCAGTCCTGCCGCCACCAGTGACACAATAATACTGTCCATATCATCTTGGTCGGCATCGCAGTGATTGGTATAGCAGACATCACAGCCCATCGGCAAGCCTAACAGTTTGCCACAAAAATGGTCTTCTAATGCCGCTCGCAAGATTTGTTTGCCATCTGCCAAGTATTCAGGACCGATAAACCCAACTACCGTGTTGATTAACAGCGGATTAAACTGCCGTGCCACGGCGTAGGCGCGCACTTCACAAGTTTGTTGGTCAATGTCATAATGTGCATTGGCAGACAAAGCACTGCCTTGCCCTGTTTCAAAGTACATGACATTCTGCCCAACGGTGCCACGATTGAGCGACAGCCCTGCTTCATAGCCTTCTTTTAGAATTGCTAAATCCACCCCAAATGAGCGATTGACCGCTTCTGTGCCCCCAATTGATTGAAACACCAAATCCACAGGCACACCTTGATTGATAAGTTCAATGGTGTTAGTGATATGGGTCAATACGCAAGACTGTGTCGGTATCTCGTACTCATGGATTAACGCATCAAACATTTTGGACAAATCACCCAAAATCGGCATGCTATCTGACGCTGGATTGATACCAATTACCGCATCGCCCATGCCATACAATAACCCATCAAACGTTGAAGCAATTACACCCCGCATATCATCGGTCGGGTGATTGGGTTGGATGCGTACCGATACCCTATCTGGTAAACCAATGGTATTGCGAAACGCAGTAATCGTTTGACATTTGGCAGCAACCGCAATCAAATCTTGATTGCGCATTAGTTTGCTCACTGCTGCTACCATTTCAGGGGTAAATGCCCACTTGCAATCTTGCAAAATCTGCGTAGTGGCATGTTCGCTTAATAACCAATTTCTAAATTCACCAATGCTGATGTTACCAAATGGCACAAAAGCCACGCTATCATGCTGTTGGCGAATCAAGCGGCTAACCTCATCCACACTGTCATCAAGCAATGGCTCATCCAAAAATATGCGTAATGGTAAATCAGCGAGTACAAAGCGAGCTGCCATTCGTTCAATATTTGTGGTCGCAGCAACGCCAGCAAGTACATCACCTGAGCGTAATGGACTTGCTTTCGCCATCACTTCTTTGAGACTGTCAAATTGCCAAACATGGTTGGCAATCGTGGTTGAAAAACGCATGTTATTATCCTACTGTCTACTGTGCTTACAGGGCAGTTAATGGTTTATTGGCAATACTTGCCAAATGTTTATTGCGCAGCATCATCATTACGCCATACGCAATCGCCATTAATACTATGTATAAAACAAATAAACTAAAATTAAAATAAATCATTGCAAGTAAACTAAACAAACCTAAGCCTAATGCAACCGCAGGAAACACAGGGTAAAAAGGCGCTTTGAAAGGGCGATATAAATTTGGTTCACTACGACGCAATTTAAACAAGGCTGCCATAGACACCAAATACATATTGAGTGCACCAAATACAGATAGCGTAACAATATTTGCTGTCAAGCTTTGATCATTAAATTTAATCAAATTATCACTAAAAATTGCCGTAATCCCGATCACGCCGCCGGTCAAGATTGCTGCCCCTGGGGTTTTAAATTTGGGATTTAGTTGTCCTAATCGCTTAGGTAAAAAGCCTTCTCGAGCCAAAGCAAAGATTTGTCGAGAATAACCCATTATAATGCCGTGGAAAGAGGCAACTAGACCAAATAAACCAATCCAAACCAATAAATGTAGCCAACCGCTATTTTCTCCAACAACGACTTTCATCGCTTGTGGCAATGGATCGTTTACATCAGAAAATTGTCGCCAATCACCCACACCGCCTGCCATAATCATCACACCAAATGCCAAAAATACCAAAGTCAAAATCCCTGCGATGTAAGCTTTGGGGATGGTATGAGCGGGGTCTTTGGCTTCTTCTGCCGCCATTGCTGCCCCTTCAATCGCCAAGAAAAACCAAATCGCAAAAGGCATGGCTGCTAAAATACCGCTAATAGCTGACATAGAAAAATGATTACTACCTGCCCAGCCATACGCTGCAAAGTTACTCCAACTCCAACCAGGCGCCACAATACCCATAAACATCAATAGTTCACCAATGGCTAAAATAGTCACAACTAATTCAAAGGCAGCCGCAATACTTACTCCTAACCAATTTAGCAGCATAAATACAAAATATGCACCAACGGCTATATATTTGGCATTAATTTCTGGAAATTGCACATTTAGATACGCCCCAATCGCCAACGCAATAGCAGGTGGCGCAAAAACAAACTCGATAAGCGTCGCATAACCTGCAAGAAAACCCCCTTTATCACCGAAAGCTCGTTTGGCGTACGCATAAGGGCCGCCGACATGTGGAATGGCCGTAGTGAGTTCGGTAAAACTAAAAATAAAGGTAGTATACATAACGGCAATAAGAGTAGTCGCAACTAAAAAGCCTAATGTACCAGCTTTGCCCCAACCATAGCTCCAACCAAAATATTCACCGCTAATGACTAAGCCCACTGCGATGCTCCATAGCGAAACAGTACCGAGTACTTTTTTGAGTTGGTGATTTGAATTATTCATAATATTAACTCACTTTATCGTGTACACAAGGCAATGCAAATTTCATGCCATATTAATAATATTTAAATAAATCAATAAGTTATAATGTATTCTGTTCGAAATATCCCATATAATCTAAATTTCATTTCCAAAATGGTGTATTGATTGGGGTCATCTGAGAATTCGGACCATAATGTATGCTAAGCAATTTTGCTGATTCTTATTCGATTTTTTCGCAAAAAATAAGGCAAATTCTTAAGAATTGATAGAAGTAACACTACATGAAACCTTTTTAATCACAATTTCACGTAATTTGATTATTTTGGTTTTAATAAATAGCAAAAAGCCAATAAACTAGCATGATAATTTTACCTTGACTAACTTAATCTAGATTTTAATTAATCTTTTAAGGGTATATCTCAATCGGTTTATAAAATCCCATCCAAAATAACTGTTATTTAATCTATTATAGTGCTATATTTTACTCTAAACAGATTACACCGATTGAATTAAACTAAATCAGATTAATAATCATGACAATCCGAGCTTATTTAAGAGCCAGTACCAATAAACAAGATGCCAATCGAGCTGAACAGTCGCTGAAAGATTTTGTCAAACAGTTTGGACAAAAGATTGATGTTTTTTATCGTGAGAATGAAAGTGGCACAAAGCTTAATCGACCACAGCTTAACCAACTATTAGCGGATTGTGATACTGACAGTCAAGGCAATGGTGATATTCTACTGGTGGAGGATATTGATCGGCTAACACGCTTAAAGCCAAGTGAATGGGAAATACTAGACGGACGTATCAAGGCTAAGGGCGTTAAGTTGGTGGTTATGTCATTGCCGTTATCTCATGAACCCTTGAAAGCCGATATTACCACCCATGATGATATCACTCGGGCTGTCATGAAAGGTATGAACGATATGATGATTCAGATTCTAGCGACCATTGCTAGAAATGATTATGATAAACGTCGATACCGACAACGTCAGGGTATTGATAAGGTGTTAGCTGATCCTAAAACGCACCGTACTAAGTATAAAGGCAAGCAGGCAAACACCAAGCAATACGAACGTATTTTACGGTTGATTGATAGCCACCATACTTACAAAGAGATCAAAGAAACGCTCAATGTATCAAACGATACTATCGTCAATGCGAAAAAATGGCGCAATGAGCAGCAAGCGTCCAAAGATAAGGACAATCAACCGCTTTTTGAGCCGTCAGATTTGGAACAGCCGAAAATCAAGCGCAGGGGGAGGAAGCCTACCCTGTAAGTGGGCAACACATTGCTTCATAAATATCCTAAAGGCATGAGAGTGCTATACTATACTCAGTTTAAAACTCGGCAAAATTCCTTAGCGTACAATATGGCCCGAATTCTGTGATGCCCCCTTGTTAGGCTTGTTTTAACTGTTTTAACTCTAGCCGAGCAGCCGCAAGCTCAATCTCAAGCTGTCTCTTTTCACTTATCACTTGGTTAAATTTCTTTCTATTTTCCGCATCTACAAAACGTTGTAGAACATTTTTAACCAATGTTTGATATCCTAAATTTTCTGATTCGCCAATCAATTTTAAATCTTCTACTAGCGCTACAGGCATTCTAATGGAGATGAGTTGTGTCTTACCTTTATTTGCATTATCCAAAATCTTTTTCACTTTCTTAGATTTATAAGTGTCTACAAAAGCTTCGTCTGCCCCAAGCTCTCTTGATCCCCATTTATCAGCATCTGCAAATACTGCTTCTTCGAAGGCTTTAACGTCGTCTTGTGTGTTCATAATTTTTCTCATCATATCATATAAATCTTAACTATAGGCATATGTAGCCTATCACCAATAAATGTCTAAACTCTTGAATTTAAATATATTTAATGCTTTCCTCAGCAAATGATATATTTAAATTCAAAATTTACACTTTTATCAGTCTAAGTAGTAACTTTTATACTACCTACGCTTAAGAATATTTATTAAATATGTGAATTTCAGTTGAGTTGGGCTCATACGCTGATTTCACATAAAATGTGCTATTGTCCTCTCTGAAGACGTAAACTATCTTTAATAATCTACCACAGTTAGTTTCGGCAAGAAACCATAGGGTAGGAGGCATAGTCCTGTTCTGTTCCCTATTATCTATAAGGTCATCTTCATTATTTTTGTTATAAAAACATTGAATGACTTCCTCTCTAGTTACACCATGTTTTACATCAAGTTTATCTAAAATTTTAGGTGATATTACAAAACCAGGTTCTACGTTATCATGTGTATCTTTTTCAACCACTATGCCCCCTATTTAATCAACAGATCTAATTAATCAAAGTGTATATACATTTTATAATAAAATTATACCTAAAAACCTTATTAAATCAAGTTATTTTTTATATAATGTATATACAATAATTTAGGAAATATAGAGTTTAATTCCATACCTAAAATAATTCAAATATATATCATCCATACGACATAACCATTGAGAATTCAATGGCTTATGGTAATCAGAGTTACACCTAAGGTCTGCCCTAAAAAGCAGACCTTTTTTTATGCCACAAATTTGACCTCACAAGGAGTTTCTATGCCCATAAAAACCTTATGTCCTAACTGTCATTCATCCAATGTATACAAGCTGGGCAATGACAATATTAACTTCAGCTTACCCCTAAACCAGACACTATTGCATCCTAGGATTATAGAGGGGTTAAGTTCCAGTATTTGTAATGCTTATCGACTGCCACCCTATGCAGGTATTGCCATCAGCACGGTCGCTAATATTGCGATAAGTTTAGTACAAACCAAATTCACCATCTTTCCAGGTTCACAGCAAATGCAGTGCATTGACTGTGAATATGTCTTTGATGCAACAACCCTAAATGGGACATAGCCTATCCAATCAATCTATTAAACTTAACACAAAAAGGAGAAAATCTCATGGCACACGAAGTACAAACAATGGCATACGTTGGCGAAACCCCTTGGCACGGTTTAGGTAACGAGCTAACCCCCAATCAGCCTATCGAAGTTTGGGCAGAACAAGCAGGCATGGACTGGACAATCGAATCATCCGATGTCAGCTACTATGCCAATCATGCCGCAGGCGGCAAGCTCATTATGCCATTTGCTGATAACAAGGTACTGTATCGCTCAGATACCCTAGAACCGTTATCCGTGGTGAGTCAGCGCTATCAAGAAGTGCAGCCACGTGAAATCTTGGAGTTTTATCGGGATTTGACTGAGCAAGCCGACTTTGAGCTTGAAACCGCAGGTGTGTTAAAAGGCGGTCGTAAGTTCTGGGCACTGGCGAAAACGGGACAATCCACAGCCCTTAAAGGCAAAGACGTTTCAAACGGTTACATCCTACTAGCAACCGCTTGTGATGGTACGCTTGCTACGACTGCCCAATTTACCAGTATTCGGGTCGTCTGTAATAACACCTTAGCGATTAGCTTAGCGGATAAAAGTGGTGGCGTGGTCAAAGTGCCACACAGCACGGTCTTTGATGCCGATAAGGTGAAAAACCAACTCGGTATTTCCATCAACCAGTGGAATGAACATATGTATCAAATGAAGCAGCTTACTGAACGGCGGGTAACTCAAGCACAAGCCACCAACTATCTTAATCGCTTGTTCAATGACGTTGACGATACGCTGATTATGTTCCCAACCAATAAGAAAACCCAAAAGGCAGTGCCCAATGCCAAAGCCATGAACCAAATCATGACCATGTTTAACGGTCAAGGTCGGGGGGCTGATCTTGATTCAGCACGGGATACCGCTTATGGCTTATTGTGTGCCGTGACTGAGTTTGTTGACCATGAGCGCAGGGCTATGTCTACCGACCATCGGTTAGACTCAGCTTGGTTTGGCACTGGGGCAAACTTAAAGCAAAAGGGGCTTGAAGAAGCGATGCGGCTGATTGCCTAACACCAGTCATTAGAACAAGTCGCTTAAAGCAATTTATCTACTATCTAAAACACTGTAACCACCACGCTTTAGCAATAAGGCGTGGTTTTTTTATGCCCTTTTTTTACAAACATTCAACCAAAGGAGATAACCGCATGAATGATTTAACCCTACCGATACCACCCACGCAAGATAATAGCGTCGCCAAAGTTATTACCCAAGTGAAGCCTAGTAGAGCCAAATCTGCCAAACGCCTAGCTGAAATCAAAGATTTAACCCATCAAGACTGGTTAGCCGTTCGCAACACAGGCATTGGTGGCAGTGATGCCGCTGCCGCTTGTGGGCTTAATCCTTACATGTCTATGCTTGAGCTATGGCTCATCAAGACAGGACGACAAAACCCAGACTTATCCGATGGGCTGATGGAAAATGCCTATTCGCCGTTATATTGGGGTAAAGAGTTAGAACCCCTTATTGCCAAGTACTACACCGCTAAGACAGGCAATAAAGTTCGCCGTGTTAACGCAGTCTTGCAACATCCTGACCCCGATAAATCCTTTATGCTTGCCAATCTTGATTATGCCGTCAATAAATCAGAAGTGGGCGTTCTGGAGATTAAAACCACAGGGGAGCATGGCGCAAAGCTATGGAAACATGGCGTACCGCTGTATGTAACCTGCCAAGTACAGCACCAGTTAGCAGTGACAGGTAAAAGCTTAGCCCATGTCTGTGTGCTTATCTGTGGGCATGAAGCTCGGGTGTATGAAATCAAACGGGATGACATTCTGATTGAAAAGCTAATTACACAAGAACGGCGGTTTTGGGACTACGTGCAACAGGATGTGCCACCCCCTGCCGATGGCAGTGAATCAGCAGCGAAAGCAATTACTCAACTGTATTCGCAGTCCACCGCGGATAAAACCCTCGACTTTAGCCAAAACGAGGACATGAATATGCTATTTGGTCAGCTACTGGCTGAAAAGAACTTAATGGAAGTCCATGCAGACAACTATGAATCGCTTAAACAGCGGATACAGATGCATATCCAAGATGCCGAAAAAGCGGTATTTAGTCTAGGCTCAGTCAGCTGGAAGAAAGCTAAAGATAGCGTGAGTTTAGATACTAAGGCACTGCTCAAAGACCAACCCGAGCTACTTAATCAATATCCACAGGTAAGACAAGGTAGTCGTCGTTTTCTGGTGAATACCAAGGCGTAATTCAAGCTAACAAGCATCCCCTTATCCCAATCACTATATCGCCCATGTTTGTCTATCAAGCATGGGCTTTTATTTTATTCAATCAGCCAATTAAGCAAGCCTTTTAAACCCATTTATTAAATTAAACCAAGGAGAACACCCATGATTAAAGGGTTAACCATCACACCGCCTATTTTAGGCAGAATCACCATTGGTAAGGTCGTCGAGAAAAATGGTAAACGCTTACCGGAGAAAGATGACCAATTTACTATTACTAGCCAAGTACAGAGTAAAGACGGTTGGATTAAGCATCCACTCGATGACAAACTTAGGGATAATGCCAAATTAACCAGTAATGGTAAATTACGCCATATTCCTGTACGGATGCTATTTAACACGCCTGAGTTAAATCTACGTGCTGAATATACCTTGTTTGATCGGCAGACCGGCAGACCTATCTGTGTGGGTAATGGCGAGCAGTGCCAACGACGTACCCAAAACGGCGTTGAGCAATTGCCTTGCCCGAGTCCTGAATTATGTCCTATTGGACAAAATGGCAACTGTAAGGTATTTGGTCGGTTGTATGCCAACTTAGATGATGTCGATGAGTTAGGCTCATTTATCTTTCGTACCACGGGCTACAATTCAATCAGAACGCTGATGGCGCGGCTCAGCTATTTTAATGCCGTGTCAGGTGGCTTGTTGTCTTGCTTACCGCTACAGCTTACGATTCGTGGGAAGAGTACGACACAAAGCTATCGTACACCCATCTACTACGTGGATTTGACCCTGCAGGATAATGTGAGCTTAAAGGATGCGGTGGAAAATGCTCAGGCGATTCATGCGCAGCAATTGCAGTCTGGCTTTAATCAGCAGGCGTTAGAGGAGGTGGCTAAGCTCGGCTATGCCAATTCAGCGTTTGAGGTGGATTCAGATGAGGGATTGGCAATCGTGGAGGAGTTTTACAATGCTGATGCGGATAGTGATGCGATTGTTCGGTCAGTGGGGAGCGATAGTAATTCATCCGATGGACAGTGGCAGTCGCTTGAGGATGAGCTTCGGCGGAGTGTGAGGAAGGTAAGTTAAACAGTAACTATTATTAAATAAAAATAAAAATCCGTTATTTCGGATTTTTATTTTTATCTAATCATTCCTAATAAATAAGATGAAATAAATTTTAATTTAATAAACAAAAGTTTATAATTAAAAAATCCATTTCATTCCAATATTTAATGAAATATGTAAATTAATATAATTTTTTTAATATAATTACATATATTTACAAAAATTTGAGTTAAAGTTAGGTATTTTTTAAAAACTACCTAATTTTACACATTGACTACTTAACTTGACAGGCCTATAATAGGTACTATCTAGGGGATAGATTCCAAAATGGAAAAAATAGTGCCGTTATAATCGTATACTTGTATAAGCAATCTAATGTAAGTTCAATATATAGATTTTCGGTATTTATGTTATTAATAAACATTAGTCAATTATTTATACAGCAAGTATTGCTTCAATCAATACTTGCTTAATATAAATATATTAGATTTGGTAAATAATAATGCAAGATGAAAAATTTATTAATCAGTTAAGTGAGTCTCTATTAGCTTACCAAGAACATAATGGTAAGACTGTTAAATACATCTCACACAGTCATGATGATATCCTAAATTATATTAGATTTGACCAGCTGTTACAAAAATTAGCTGATACCAAGATTTCTTTTACTGAAAAGAAAAATCAGATCAGAGAATATTTGAACACAAATAATATTTACCTATATTACATGTCTCGCTCTTCAGGTGTACACAGTGTTCCATATCTATCTAAAACGTTAGAAGAGGTCATACCGTATAACAATAAAGAGTATACACCACACATTAACGCCTATTTTAGATGGCTGGATAGTTTGAAAGATTTGAAGTTGGACTCTTTGTTTACAGGGCGAGATTTGGCAAAAAGTCCAAACGCTATCGAAAACGAAATTCTCATGCTTGATTCACTTTTTGAGGAACTACAAAGCGAGGCAACAAAAGCAGACTTCAAAAAGGCGATTAAGGCTTTTCATCGCAGTAATCGCAATTTGAAAAGTTATATGACGGATTTGATTGCCTATAAAGCAAATCTGCTACTGATTCGTTTGGATTTAGGGTTTAATAAAGATTATATCGATAAGACTAAATGGTCGGCCTATGAGAATTTAGCAACAGAAAATCAAATTACGAACAATGCCGATAGTACTACAGATGCAGAAGCGACTGAGGTTAAAACTCATTTAGAGAAACGTATTGATCTTGAAAACATGCTATTAGAACAGAACTTACGTTTGATTAAAGACTATCGTGCTAAATTTTTTAGAATATAGGACTTACGCAAAAAGCATAAAATTTTGCGAAAGCGGATAAAAATATAGTATAGTCAATCCTAAATTATAGTAAGCACCGTTTGCCCTGAGCTTGTCTAAGGGTAACGGTCGTTATGGTTCGACAGGCCTACCACGAACGACCCTGTTCGATATAATTCAGTTTTCACTATAGCATAAAGAGATGAAGAAAAAAGCTATCACCCGCTTAGACTACTGTCAATATTTACTGGTAAGCCAAACCAATTACACCCTTACCAACTACGCAGAACATCATCCTGAATCAATTAGTCATGACCGCATCAATCGATACCTACGTCATGACAAACTAAAACCCAAGCTCGTATGGGAAAAAGTCAAAGACGACATCGTATTAGACGACGATGGCTATCTTATCTTTGATGACAGCATACTCGATAAAAATCATAGTCACAAAATCGAATTGGTTAATCGCCAATACAGTGGCAACGCCCATCGCATTATTAAAGGCATCTGCATCGTTAACTGTATCTATGTCAATCCAAAGACCGAACAATACTGGCTCATTGATTACCGTATTTATGACAAAACCACCGATGGCAAAAGCAAACTTGACCATCTAAAAGACATGCTACAGCACAGTATTGAACACAAACAAATTAAATTCAAATATGTGCTCATGGATACATGGTATGCCACCAAAGACATTATGCTGTATATTGATAACTTACAAAAAATCTATTATTGTCCTTTAAAATCCAATCGAAAAGTCGATGATTCAAAAGGAGTAAACCCTTACAAAGCAGTCAACGAATTAACTTGGACTGACCAAGAGCAACAAAATGGCAAACTGATTAAAATACATGCCTTTCCTAAAGATTACAAAGTGCAACTGTTCCGAGTAGTGGTTAATGAAAACCGCACGGACTGGATTGTCACCAATGACACCACTCAGGATTCATCAGATGGCACACGATTGGTGTGTGCCATCCGCTGGAAGATTGAGCAGTTTCACCGAGAACTTAAACAACTCACTGGTATTGAAGCTAATCAGTGTCGTAAGGCTCGTATTCAGCGGAATCATATTTGTTGTTGTATGCTGGTTTGGCTGCAGTTAGCCAGACAGGCTAAACGGTTAAAACAATCTTTATATCAGGTTAAAAGGGGTTTACTCAGTGATTATTTGCGTGAGCAGTTACGCTCGCCTTCGGTCGTCTTTGCGTAAGTCCTAGAATAATCAAGCGAAAATACAATGTGAAAGGGTTTATTTGGAAGCTAGAGTATGGCGGTGACAAAAGCTTTCACTACCATTGTTTAATTATGCTAGATGGCGATCTACATCGTGAAGATATTACTATTGCTCAGGACATGGGAGAGCTATGGAAACAGATTACAACTGATGAATCGACTGGTTTAACTAAGGGTATTTATTGGAATTGTAATGCTCATAAAGAGAAATATCGCCATTTGGCAATTGGTCAATTAAATGCAAGTGATACAACGATGATTAATAATTTGTTCACGTATGTATTGCCATACTTAGCCAAAACGGATTATTACCTCAAAATTGCCAAGTCTAATGACCGTTCAATTGGTATGGGTAATGATAAGGTTAAGATCAAATCAGGGCGACCCAGAAAAACTATGGCAAATGAGAATGCTGCCATTTAGGGCTATTACATGAATGATCTTTTGATAAAATGAACTAATGTTTTTTTGAGTATTTACTCATTTGACAAAAATAGCATTTAAGGTTCTTTTGCTAATTCTAGTTCAATAAGCTTCTGCAACTCAACTTTAATAGTGCTGTTACGTTTTGCAGCTAAAGCTTTAAATGCTGAATGCATAGAAATTGGGATTTCTATATTTACGCGTTTATTCATTTCTTGTTCTGGATTAGTTAGCTGCTCTAAGGTATATTCTTTGCCATTTGCGCTCGGACGACCTGCTTTCATAATTAATACTCATTTATACATTTGTTAAAATTAACATTTACTCATTGTATCATAAACTCAATACTTCATTAATAATGTCATTCATTTCTTTAATCGCTTCAGTATGGCCACTTTCGAAAACTGTCTGTCCTTCAGAAATAGTACTGGCATAAGCGACACGTTGATGAATAACTGTTTGCAAAACAGGTAAACCGTATTCGGCGATCACAGTTAAAATTTCATTACCAATTTTTGTATTTTTAATCACACGGTTAATAACAAACGCAGCCTTTAATTTTCCTTCAGTGATATCAATTCGTTGTTTGATGATATCTACCATATCCGCAGTTGCCCAAACATCCAATCCGCTTGGCTGTACTGGAATTAAAATAATATCAGCTGCCTTAATTGCACTCGCTGCTAAATTGGCAATCTGTGGCGCACCATCAATAATGATGAAATCTCTATCAGAGATAGCTTTAATATCTCGATCAATGGTTGGTCTATCAATACCTACTACAGGGAAAGGGGCGTCTTCAGCAGCAGCTGACCAATCTCTAGCTGAACCTTGTGGGTCGCTATCAACTAAAACAACATTCTTACCTTGGCGACGTAAGGCTTCAGCCATATTAATTGAGATTGTAGTTTTCCCAGAGCCACCTTTTTGATTTAGGATTGCTATAGTTTTCATACTCATTTACTCATTATTCGATTTACTCATTTTATCATAAGGTATTTGACAGCAGAATGATAAATTTAACTTAAATAATTTTTACTCATTTTATCATTTTAATATTTGAGCATATTCTCATTTGTGTATTTTATCAAACTTACTACTATCAACTGCTTAAGCATGATAGTATAAAAGCATTGTTGAATGCGAGTGAAGTTATGATTACAGGCGATATTAAAAATAAAATTGACCAAATTTGGAATGCGTTTTGGAGTGGCGGTATTTCTAATCCGCTCGAAGTCATGGAGCAAATGACGTATTTGCTATTTATCCGCCGACTTGATGAGTTGCAACTGGTTAAAGAGAAAAAAGCCAATCGCCTTAAGCAAGAGATTAGCAACCCAATTTTTAGCAAAGACCAAGACTATTTACGCTGGTCACGTTTTACCACATTGGGCGATGCGTCACAATTATATGATGTGGTGGCGAATCAAGTGTTTCCTTTTATTAAAAATCTAGGGGCAGAGGATAATACAACGTATAGCCACCACATGAAGGACGCCCGTTTTACCATTCCAACGCCTGCTTTGCTCACCAAAGTGATCGATTTGGTCGCCGATGTGCCAATGGACGATAAAGATACCAAAGGCGATATTTATGAGTATATGCTGGGCAAAATCGCTTCAGCAGGTCAAAACGGTCAATTTCGTACCCCACGTCACATTATTAAGATGATCGTTGAGCTGATGCAACCCAAACCAACCGATACGATTTGCGATCCTGCATGTGGTACTGCGGGTTTCTTGGTGGCGGCAAGTGAGTATTTAAATAAGCATCATCAAAGTGAGATTTTCGCAAACCCTGAAACAGCCAAACGTTATAACAATGATACGTTTTATGGCTATGACTTCGACAGTACCATGTTACGCATTGGTTCGATGAATATGCTGTTGCATGGTGTGGAAAATCCAAATATTGAAAACAGGGATTCATTATCTGAAGCTCATTCAGATATCTTTGATAAATTTAGTCTAATTTTAGCGAATCCGCCATTTGCAGGTAGCTTAGATTATGATAGTACTGCCAAAAATATATTGACGACTGTAAAAACCAAAAAGACCGAACTGCTATTTATCGCGCTATTTTTGCGATTATTAAAGATTGGTGG
>NZ_CP014236.1 GCF_001553955.1 Moraxella osloensis | reverse complement strand
TTAGGAAAATGGAATTAGGCAGTAAAGAAACTGTCCTCATTTTTATCTTCATTCCAGTAATATTCAATTTCTTTGGCTTTTTGTCTTGCGATATCAATACCATGTTGATCAGCAATAAACCCATAAGCCATATCCATCCCAGCACTCACTCCAGCCGAAGAGTAGTATTTCCCATCAACCACCCAGCGAGCCTTACCGCTCCAATTTACTTGTGTAGATTGTTGTATTACCCATTGCCAAGCAAGCTTATTAGACGTTGCAGATTTTCCATCAAGTAATCCTATTTTAGCTAGCAAGGCACTACCTATGCAAACGCTTAATACAAATTCAGCTTTTTCACAATATTGTTTTAATACAGTGAGAAATGCTCGGTCATTGACGAGCATTCTAGTACCCTTGCCGCCCACAATTAGAAGGATATCAGTAGAAAGTAAGTCATCTTTGATTGACTGCGTATGAATCTGTACATTTTGTGAACTAGGGCGTGTCCCTAATTTGAATAAGCCCAAAAGAGCCCTATTTTAACCCTATATTCCAACAAAATATAGGCAAACACAAACAATGGCGAGAACCGCAATAACTGACAACATATGGGAACAATTACAAACAACCATGAAAGCGCACGGCTGTCATCAATGGAAGAACGACCGTACTGTTATGGAAGCCATACTATGGAAGCTAAGAACAGGTGCACCATGGCGAGACATACCTATTGAGCTAGGGTCATGGAAAACCGCTTATAACCGCTTTAACCGATGGTCTAAAAAAGGCTTGTGGCAGAATTTTTTTTTGATCTACGAAAAGAAATTGACAAAGAATGGGTATTCATCGACGGAAGTTATGTACGGTGTCATCAACATGCAAGTGGAGCTCGGCGTGGTTTCGATAGAGCAATTGGACAAAGCCGTGGCGGAAACACGACAAAAATACACCTATGTGTGGACTCGCATGGAAATCCGCTCGATTTTAAAGTCACTGGGGGTAACGTGCATGACAGTCAAGTTGCAAACGACTTGATAGAAGTCATACAAGAAGCTCAATATTTTATCGCTGACAAAGGGTATGACTCGCAAGAAATCAGAGATAAAGCGATAGAACACGGTATGAAAGCTATTATACCAAAGCGTAAAAATGCCAAGCAACCTAACCCTGATTTTGATAGCTACCTTTATAAATTACGCCACTTAGTCGAGAATGCATTTGCACGATTAAAGCAGTTTCGTAGTATTGCTACTCGCTATGAGAAATTAGCTCGTAATTTTAAATCGATGCTTTACTTGGCTTGCTCTATTATTCATGCTAAGTTAAATTGAGGACACGCCCTAGTAATCAGCCCACCTTATAGCGAAACAAATTGACAATGATAGATATCTGGCAGACGCCCAAAAACCTCAACAACGCCAAATAAGTCTAAGGTTTCAAAATCATCAAAAATAAGACATGTTATAACTTTTTTCATTATTAATTTCCTTGTAAACGATTTAAGTTTCGTTATAACCTTAACCAAATATTCCTCATATACGCGGCTTTAAAATATCGGGATTGCATTACTTATAAAAAACTAACATAAGCAATTTAAAGCAAATGATTAAGCAACTCGTTTCTATTTTTTGTTTTCTCCGACAATCATAATAATGCCACCAATAGTAACGACCGCCAATCCTAACATTTTATAAAAATTAATAGGTTTAGGATCTAATCCAAATAGACCTAATTTGCCAATAATTAACGCAAAATACATTTGGCCAAGAAAAACCCAGAGTAAGGTATTGCCAGAACCTATCTTAGGGGCAGATATAAACATAAATAAGATATAAAAGCTACCTAGAAACCCTGGTAGCCACATCCACCATGAAGCAGCCTCTGCATGGGGTGGCTTTACGCCACCCATTGATATACAAGATATAATAAAAGAGGCAATTGTACCGCCTACGTAAAGGTAGAAAGTAGATTGTATTTGAGATGCTTGTGTTGTTTTTTGAAAAGCGTTGACTATTGCTAGTTGCAAAGGAACAATTGCACCGCCTAATAAACTAATTAGTATGTAAGGTAGTATATTCATAGCATTCCTACTGCCTTTTAGCTCTGAAATTTTGGGGCGTATCATAATAAAATAGTGAAAATCGTCGGATAAAAGCCGAACAATTTTGATAACCACATTTTTCAGCAATCATAGCAATTGGCATATCCGTATTAATAATTAAACCGCGAGCCATCTGCATACGAAGCGCAGCGAGATAGGCTTTGGGCGTTATATCTAGCTGCTGCTTAAAAAGCTTTTTGAATTGGCTTTGGCTTAAACAAGCAATGTTTGCCAGTGAAGCAAGCGAATGCTTAGCGCCAATATCCTTTTTCATCACACTGATGGCATGAAGTAGCCTACTATCAATTTGCTTATTCACATTAATAGTTCTTAAAAACTCTATTAAAAGCTGCAAAAGATAATCATTAATGGTCTCATTAAACTCAGTCATTAGCTGTTTTTCAATGATATTAAGATAGCACAACGTCTTATCATCCAAAAAAACATGCACTTCGTCATCATTTTGCGTTGGCAGAAAATCAATGTCTTCAAGATTAATTACCAAAAAGCGAAAAAGCTGATCTGCTTTGAACTGATGATACCCATGTTTAGGGATAATATAAACTTCCCCATATTTAACTTGCACGGTTTTCGTTTCTAACATCAAATGAATGCTGCCAGATAAGGGTATTAGGACTTGATGATAAGGATGCTGATGTCCCTCTAACTGCGTGTTGTAGGTTCGTATAAATAGCTTATTTAGGTAATCTTTTTCAGTCATAGCTTGTTATTTTTTAGGTGAAAACGGCTTAAATTGGTACAAAAATAAACTTACACATACCAATATATCGCCGGCAATCGTTAACCCATTTAGTTTGGTATTAAAAAATACACTTTCAAATAGCATTGTGATTAAAGGTAGTAAAAAAAACAATGTACTAACCTTCTCTGCAGACCGAAATCTTAACATCAGCGTTAACAATAAAAATGCACCCACAGATACAATAGCGCCCATCCAAATTAAAGCTGCCAGCGAATAAACATTGAAACTAAACACAAAACCATTTATGGCGGTTAAAATAGCAAAAA
Organism: Moraxella osloensis; assembly: GCF_001553955.1. Lineage (NCBI taxonomy): Bacteria > Pseudomonadati > Pseudomonadota > Gammaproteobacteria > Moraxellales > Moraxellaceae > Faucicola > Faucicola osloensis. The sequence continues at coordinate 54,351 of NZ_CP014236.1, read as the reverse complement.
TGCCAAGCGCCGATATTGTTTGTATAAGCAAAGTTAAAACAGGCTCTGTGGTGATTTTAGCTTGGATGACTGTGCCAAAAGTAATGGATAGTAACGCAAAAATCGCCAACACAATGCCTATCAAATTTATTTTTTCAATATTATGATAGCCTAATGTGGCGATGCCCAAACCTATGAAACACATGACTAGCAATATTATATCGCCCTTTTTTAGGGCATCTGAAACCATCAGCTTAGTCATAATCGGTTGAATACCTAGAATAAGTATAATAATTCCTAAAGAAAGCTGGGTCTTGATGGCAGAAAAGTAAAAAATTAGATAAAAAACTTGCAGTAATAGCCCCGAAATAATAATTCGACACAGCTCACTTTTTTCAATTGCGTGAGTTTTTAGACCATTATTGTTATGTTTTACCCTTCCCCAAAATAAAATAAGCAATAGTCCTAGTGCAAGCACTGCTCTTAAGAATAGAAAACTCCAAGTATTGGCATACTGTAGCCCCAGTTTTGAGAATAAAGCACCCCCACTCCAAATAAGCAGAAATAGCAGAGGAAAACCCACCGTTATCAAGGTTGCTGTTAACTTATTCAAATGGCCACCAAACATTCTGACAAGGTTTAAGTCGCTATGATAGCCAAATAATTTCATGGTCGGTATTTTATAAAGATTAAATAATGTGCTAAAAAGCCGATTGATAAATCTTACACATTGGCTAGCAATAAAAATATACCTAGCAAAGTAACTATTTATCAAAAACATTTAATTTAGGCCTAAAAAGTTGAAATGCTAGTTAAACTAATATATAGTTAAGTGCAAATGACATGCAAAATAGGTACACATTATGTCTACTTCTACCTTTAATGTTCGATTAGATGATGAACTTCGCACGCAAGCAACGCAAATTTTTGAAGGGTATGGTTTATCGCCTACGCAAGCGATTAAGCTTTTTTTCAACCAAGTTGTAGCGACTAAATCCATCCCACTGAATTTTGATTATAAAAAAGATGAGTTTTTTCCCAATCTAGAAACTCAACAAGCTATTGTAGCGGCACGACAAGAATATCAGTCAGGAAAACTACCCCGCTATAGCTCAGCAGATGATGCTATGACAGCCATGGCGGAATTAGCCAATGAGTAGAGATGTGGTATTTTCAAGCCAATTTAAAAGAGATTTAAAAAAGCACCATTTAGAATTAGTACATCCTGCTTGGGCAGAAGTTTTTAATTGTTTGTTAAATGATGTCCAGTTACCAGAAAAATATTGTGATCATGCTTTAAAAGGCAATCTAACAGGTTCGAGGGACTGCCATATCAAACCTGATTTGGTACTTATCTATGAAAAGCCTGATGCTAATACGTTACTATTAATCAGGCTAGGTAGTCATAGTGAGTTAGCTATCGCCTAAATTTAATTAAGCTCGTCTTTGAAGATGATAAGCAAAATATTATTGATAGGTTTTAAATGAAATAAATAATACAGCTTATTATTGAATGCCAAATACGATAAAACCGCTAACTAATGTAGCAGTTTTCATTTTCAACAATAACAAGTGTTTTACTTAATTGAGAATTGACTGTGGTATATCTAATAGATATGGGTTTTGATTTATAAAATGGCGAAAAATAATTATTTTTATGGGGCACAGTCCTTTTTGACTAATTCATTATCAAAGTTTGGCTAAACATTTATTAAATCAAGAAATAAGCCCCTATTTCGGGGCTTATTTTTTAACACCACCACACAATTATTGATCAGTCATTCGCTCAATTCTCACCAACATCACCCGATTTGAGAAGATCTCGATAACAGTAAAGCGATAACCATCTTCCTCAATACTGTCATTGATATTTGGTAAATTGGGCAAATTCGCACCCATATAACCCCCAATCGTCAACTGCTCTGCATCCGCAAACAAATCGGAGTTATCGAGTTCTAAGCGCAACTGGTCTAAGCTTGCGGTACCATCGACCAACCAATGATTATCATGCTGGGTAATTTCTGGTGATTCGTCTTCGTCAGGGAACTCACCAGCAATCGCCTCAAACAAATCCAGCGGCGTGACCAAACCTGACACTTGACCAAACTCATCAATCACGATGGCTAAATTACCTTTGGCATTTTTAAGTAGCTTAATCAAATGCAAATTATCAATCGTGTCTGACACATACACGGGCTGGTGCTGTTTTGCCAAATCATACAAGGCTTGTTTATCAGCGTCTGTCATCGTTTCAAGCGTTGATAAAATACTCTTAGAACGCACCACACCCAAGATTTTATCGACTGAGCCATCGCAAATCGGTAATAAGCTATGCGGGGTACTTAACACCTGTGTCTTGATATCAGCCAACGACCCATTGATATCGACCCATGAAATGTCATTGCTCGGTGTCATCACTGTTTCGATATCTCGCTCACCTAGGGCTAACACGCCGCTAATCATATAGCGTTCTTCTTGGACAAAGGCGACTTCCGTATCAGATGGCCTATCTTCGCTAACGAGTTCACTGTTTGGCTCTGCTTTACCACCCATTAGTCGTAAAATACTGTCGGCGGTACGCTCACGTAGTGGTACACGATTTTCATATTTAGTGCGGTTACGTTGGGCAAACTGGTTAAAGGCTTCAATTAAGATTGAGAAACCAATTGCCGCATACAAATAGCCTTTGGGTAAATGAAAACCAAAACCTTCAACAATTAAGCTAAAGCCAATCATGAGCAGGAAGCTTAAACACAAAATCACGACAGTTGGGTGACGACCGACAAAGTTCGTCAACGGCTTTGAAGCAAATAGCATCACCGCCATAGCAACGATTACGGCAACCATCATCACTTCAAGCTGTTTTACCATACCGACCGCCGTAATCACCGCATCAAACGAGAATACCGCATCTAAAATCACAATCTGTATGACGACAGCGGTAAAACTGGCGTAAATCTGCTTACCACCGGTGTGTTCAGGTTTACCTTCGATACGTTCATGTAGTTCTGCCGTGGCTTTAAACAACAAGAACACACCACCGACAATCAAAATTAAATCTCGAACAGAGATATCGAACGAACCGAATAACGCAATGGGATTGGTCAAGGTGATTAACCAAGACATCACGAACAACAATCCGAGTCGCATGACTAAGGCTAACGTCAAGCCTAAGTTACGGGCTTTATCCCGCAGGTGAGGTGGTAATTTGTTGGCAAGAATGGCGATAAAAACGAGATTGTCGATACCCAGAACGATTTCTAGAATGACAAGTGTGAAGAAACCCAGCCAAACCGATGGATCAGCCAATAGTTCTATCATGAAAACTATACCCTTTTAAGTAATTAATCAGTCATTAAAATTGTTGAGTCAATGACTAGGGCAGATTGGGTGGGAAAGTTGGATAAAATAGGGCGTTGTTAGCGGTTTTCCTGACCTCCTCTTACCTTAGCAAAAGACAAGTCAAGGTCTGGCTAACTATGGGAAACCTTTAAATTTTAAATAAGGTTAAATGGTCATAGCTGATTTACCGATGGGATGGTAACATCCACATGGATTGACGATAAATCACAAGCTTAAAAAAGCAGGAAGTTACTCCCCTTGATGATCATGAGTATATTTTAAGCAACACTAAAAAGCAAATAGTTGCTTAAATTAATTAAAGCAATTTGTAACTAAACAATTCGACTATTAATGTCGTAAACTTTTAATCGCTAACACAATCGCCCCAACCACCATCGCAATGGCAGCTCCATAAAGAAAAGTATTAAAATTAGCGCCACTTTCAACGGCTTGCTCCAAAAATAAAATCACTAAAATGATCATCGATACTTGCATCAAATTAATTTTTAAGTCATGAAAATCATGAATGCCAAGTACAGTTAAAAAACGAGATTCTTGCGCAGGTTTATTGGAGATAAATAAACGGTAATAGGCAATCGCAATCATCTGAAAACTTAACGCAATCAATAAAATATCCAACGTCTTTAGCAGATTAACCGCCAAAATCTGCCCATCAAGGGGTTTAACCGCGGGATTGGTAACAAAGTCGGATAGCACATGAAAAATAATATTTAATGAAGCAACATACAGCGTTACTGAAGAGAGTAGGCTCACAATAATCGTGAGAAACACCAAATAACGGCTATTTTTAAACAGCTTTTCCATCATAAAAAATAAGCCTTTGTAAAAAAGGCTTATTTTATCACAGTTAAACATTATCATTAGCAATCGGTAATTACCGTCGGGTCTATGCTTTACCCAAATTCGGAAATTTCACTGACAAAATCGCCGTTATCGTTAATACCGTAGCGATAAAGCCGAGTGAAATAGCCATCGGCACGTGAAACACCTCAAGCAGTAGCATCTTGGCACCGATAAACACTAAAATCACGCTTAATGCATACGGCAGTAAATGGAACTTATCCGCCAAGCCTGACAACAAGAAGAACATCGCACGTAAACCCAAAATCGCCAGTAAATTTGCTGTCAATACAATAAACGGGTCGGTGGTTACCGCAAAAATCGCAGGAATCGAATCCACCGCAAAAATCACATCCGACAATTCCACCAAAATCAGCACCACCGCTAATGGGGTGAAATACTTAACGCCGTTTTTAACCAGTACAAATCGCTCTTGACCCGATGCATCATGGCTATCATCACTGATTCGCAAATGTTTTTGTAAAAACTTATACAAACCTGACTGTTTTGGGTCTTCTTGTTCATCATGGTTTTGCCACATCTTGATACCCGTGTACAGCAAAAAGGCACCAAATATATATAAAATCCAGCTAAACTCACTTACCAGCCACGCACCCGCAAAAATCATCACGGTACGCATGACAATGGCACCAATCACGCCATACAGTAGAATTTTACGCTGCATCGCAGGCGACACCGCAAACGCCGCAAAAATCATGAGCCACACAAACACGTTATCAATGGCGAGTGACTTTTCGAGTAAATAACCCGTGAAGAATTCACCGACTTTTTGATTGGCGATTGCCGAGCCAAACGACCCGTTTAGATACCACCATAAGCCACCTGCAAACAGTACAGAGACACCAACCCAAATCGCACTCCAAATCCCTGCCTGTTTCATGGATACGGATTCGCCTGGCGGCGGAGTCTTAAAAGTAAAAAAATCGACTAACAGTAATGTTGCCACAATGGCAAAAAACACGGCGTATAACATCGGACTGCCGATAGCTATCGCTTCGGTGTTGGCAGGTAAACTCGCAAGTAACATTATCGCTCCTTAAACGTCTCATCAAAAAATTGATAGTGTCGTGGAAGCGATGGAAAAAGGTTAGCCTAAAACAGAAAAACCTTGACCCATGCTAACCACAAATGATTAACAACGAGTCAAGGTCTGGCTAACTATTGTGACAATAGCTGACTTACCGATAAGGGCTAATAATTGAACAATGCCTTATGTAATGACGATAAGCCACAAACTTAATAAAGTGAGAAGTTACTCCCCTTGAGTAACGCTAGCTTACTTTAAGCAACATCATTAGTCAATATGTTGCATATAAATAATTATAGAAGGAGTCAGCACAGAATTCGGAGAAAATAGTACGCTAAGGAATTTTGTTTATTAATAAGTTTATTAAAATCAAAGACTTATTTTTTACCCTTTGCCTTTTTAATAGAGATGAATAATATGCAATTTAATTAAGAGTATTTTCATAAATTTATTAAACAACTAACTTGTCTACAAATCAGCATCCAATAAATATATAGATAGGCCCTATTAGAAAATTTTAATTAAAATCAACGAAGGGTAGTTACTAAAAGGCTTCAAGTACTACGCCAAATGAGCAATCTCATCAATTAACTCAGGCTTTTTACCCAATAATTTAAGTAAAACTTGAGCTGAACCGCTGGGTTTACGTTGTCCTTGTTCCCAAGATTTTAACGTATTGACCGAAATGCCTAGGATTTTGGCAAATTGACTTTGCGATAAACCCGCTTTATGACGGACTTGAGCCGTATCTGATATGTCTGTCATACGTGCAAAGATACCTGCTTTGATTTGGTTCAATGCTTCAATCAGATTGTCTCGCTCTGCTACTAAATCAGGTTCATCATCAATAATCGCTTGAACAGCTGCTTCAATATCGAAGTCTTTAGGAAAATTTGTTTTCATCGGTTATCTTTTTAGCTTTTGAAGCTCACTTGGCGATATATTTTCTTGTTCATTTTTTGCGTAGAAGTAAGACATCACAATCAGCCCATCTTCTAATACATTAAAGTAAATGAGACGAACGCCGGTATTTTCAATCATAAAAAGACCAAACAAATTTCCTTAGCGTGCTATTTTCTCCAAATTCTGTGCTGACCCCATGTAGGTTTGAATTTTATTAGTGTCCTAAATTAGTTGACCACCACCAGATTCTTATCAAAGACTTCATCATCTATTATTCGCCAAACGGCAACTTGCTGATGGTCTTTGGTGGTGACTAGATTTAAAGTTTGTTCAATCATTGCTTGAGGTCTCATATCCTTATGATGTTTATTTGCTTCAAACCCAGTTACTTTACACTTAGCGGTTTAATTAAGCTACTTACTTGAGCTATTTGCTTCAGTTACTAGGCTTGGCTACTTACTCAACTTCAATATTCTAAAGGCGCCCTGAATAACTAAAGCAAATACGATGCTACCAATAATCAAATCAGGCGTACTAGAGTGTAACCAATTAACCAAAATCCCTGCAACAATTACCCCTAAATTGATAATCACATCGTTTGAAGTGAAAATCGTACTGGCTTGCATATGGGCTTCTTCTTCTTTGCTTTTCGATTTTTGTAGTAAATAGAGGCAAATCGAGTTTGCAATTAGCGCAAGAATCGATATGACTATCATGGTAGAAAAGTCAGGTAACTGCTCATTGCCAAAGAAACGTCTTAGTACTTCTAAAAAACCAAGAATCGCTAGCGTAATTTGAAAATATCCGGCAATTCTAGCAATCCGTTTTTTCTTAATGACCGTTCCACCGACCGCAAATAAGCTAATTCCGTACACGAAGCTATCTGCTAACATATCTAAGCTGTCGGCGACCAACCCCATCGAACGAGAAATCAGTCCCGTGCTCATTTCAATAATAAAGAAAGCAAAGTTAATGACCAGCACTATCCATAGTAGCTTTCTTTGCTCAGCATCTTTTTTGTGACTAGAGTCAGCATCAACTTTAAAATTATTGTTGGGATCAGAGGGGTCAATGGTTTCGGTCGAGAGTAAGGTGTCTCCTAATTTTAGGTCATGAATAGCAGTCTCTATCCCTTCTATATTGTCATGATGAAACACAGTTAATTGACGGTTAGGAATGTCGAACTCAAGATGTTCAATATTCGAGTGGCCCTCTAATTTCATTCGGATTAGGTTTTCCTCCGAAGGGCAGTCCATCTTCGATATTTTAAAAGTTGTTTTATTCATAGCTACATTTATATCCGGGTGGTGGTTCAAAAACTAGGCTGGAAAAAACAGGCTGAGAAATTGATAAATAGTGAAATGCAAATGACACTATACATCAAATGCCCAGCCTGTCTAAGTGACAATATAAAGAAAAATGGTTTCAAAAGCTATGGTAAGCGAAACTATAAATACAAAGACTGCAAAAGGCATTGAAGGTAATAATTGCACTATCAGACATCGAGTAAGGCGAGCATTTAGGCGAAGTTGTAACTTTCCTAAAAAACTGGAAAATCACTTTAAAGCCTTTGATTTAGCTTTCTTTGGGGTCAGCACAGAAAACGGACCATATAGGGTGGTAAGTACATTTGTTTAGTATTTAAATTACTGTGATAGGTAAAACTCATCATTGGAACAACTGACCTCTGCTGTCAAGAACGGAGAAAAACACTTGGTAGATTATGTCAGGCAGCCTGACGGTAAAAGGGGTCAGCACGGAATTCGGTTCATATTGTACGCTAGGTACATTTATTGAATTTTATGTGTTTGTTGTTTAATAAATTTATGAAAATACTCTTAATTAAATTGCATATTATTCATCTCTATTAAAAAGGCAAAGGGTAAAAAATAAGTCTTTGATTTTAATAAACTTATTAATAAACAAAATTCCTTAGCGTACTATTTTCTCCGAATTCTGTGCTGACCCCATTTACTGCTATCTCTAGCTCCAATTGTTTTCGAAGTGTTTTGAAAAGCGTGCCGAAAGTAATAGACAATCATAAATATACAACCATCTTTTGTTAGGTAAGAAGAATATTGAATTAGTTAACCGGACTTATAACAGCCTAATGCCATCTAAATAAGACCTAGACGATCACACCTGAAAGACAGGCGCGAATCCACCGCCTGGCGTACGGAAGTTAGTCACCTGACCTTGATACACACGCGCAGCAGGTAGTAACAGTTTTCCGCCATACGTATAAAGACGTATATCTACCTTTCTTGTTGTTACGATGTCATCAATTTTGAGTGATCTCTCTCCTGCAGGGACAAAGGTCTGTGCGATATAATCTTCATCCAGAATGTTTTCGAAGACGCGTCGAGTCAGTTTGCTACCGCGATAAACGCCTTTGCTTCCATGACCAGCAACTGGCTTAAAAAACAGTTGCCGCCGAGTAAGCCACAACTCTGCTGCATCGTCTCTTGATACAATCTTAGTCCTCGGTACAGACCTTTCGAGGCACTCCACTGCAGCCTCATCCAGACCCCAAGAGCGCAATATTTGGGAGTCTGATAGCAATGTCAGGTTTTGCTTATTGGCCAACATAGCATGTACGCGGGGATTGGGTGTCACTACCACAGCACCCTCTAAATAAGCCTGCTTAAGCAATACATGGTCAGGGTCCTCAAATGCAAAGTCGACAAGCCGATTGTAAATCATATCGATTTTCTGGCCATGGGCTGTTAACGTACCGTCGATATACTCGAGTTCAGAGGGATCAAGTATCACAGTATCAATACCTCTAGCTTGGAGCAGTTGACAGGCTAACTCAAACTCTAAGAACATGAACTGACTCTCGGGGTCATTGTCCACAATGGCTATCCGATTGGGCATAGCAACAGCGGACTGTCGCTGCCATTCCTGTTTGAACATGTCAAACACTGCTTCCTCGAACCTATCTAGCATTTGATTGGTTGCAGCGCTTTGCTCTGAGGGGTTGCAACAGCGTTTTTGTGCGCGAGCGAGCAACACATTCAGAAATGCGCCACCGGCATTAGTATTGACCTCGATGAGCTGAGGTCCATCGCTACCCAAGTGAAAGTCATAACCCATGAGGGCCCCTATTGGGCCTGGGTCGAAAGCAGCTATTTCTGGTGCCCACGACAGCACTTGCTCTTGATACAATGGCAGTTCGGCAGCTGACTCGATAGCCCTGACGATTCGCTCCATCGCCTCTATCTCTGTTTTGGGAACGAACACGGGTGTTGCTGAAAAAAGCTTATTAAGCTCGTTCGCTCCTATTGGATTGTTTCTAGTTTCTACCAATTGATCTTGAAGGCTTGTATTAAGCGCTTTACGATCAAGGGTAATGCAGTAGCACTCTTGGTTAAGTCGATTTGCAAGACCGTCATTTTTTTCGTTGTTATTAGTTGGGTGTTCCATTTAGAGTCCGTCGCTAAGTAGAGTACTCACGCTGACATACTCTAGTAAAAAGTAAAAAGTAAAAAAGGTTCTTGGCGTGTTTAAGTAGTGCTAGCTACTTTCTAATGTTTCATTCCCTGAGACTAAATCATTATTCCGTTCATTTTTAATTAATATCTTTGCTAAGAGTAAACCCAGCTCAAATAATAGCCACATAGGAATCGCCAACAACAGCATTGATACACCATCAGGCGGTGTCACTACCGCGGCGATCCCAAAACAGCCGACTATGATATAACGACGCTTATCTTCTAAAATTTGAGTAGAAACGATTCCGGCCATTATCAGCAATAAGGTAACCACTGGAATCTCAAAAGTCAGTCCAAACACCATAAATAGCTTGAGGGCAAAGCTCAGATAACTGTCAATATCGGTCATTGGTATAACGTTCTGCGGAGCGAACATAATAAAAAATTTCAATACCCCTTTGAGTACGACAAAGTAGGAAAAAGCAACACCCGCATAAAATAGAAATATCGAAGATAGCAGTACAGGAATGGCAATTTTCTTCTCTTTTTTATATAAGCCGGAAGCTACAAATGACCAAATTTGATACAGGATATAAGGCATTGCTAAAAATGCGGCGACGAATATCGTTAAGCGAATGGGTGCCATAAAGTTTGACGTTATATCAGTGGCAATCATGGTCGAATTGATGGGTAACTGCGCCACTAATGGGTCTGATAAAAGATTATAAAGCTCGCGTGAAAATCCCACCAATACTAAGAATATAATTAAGACGACCACGCATATTCTTATTAAGTGCGTACGCAGCTCGATTAAATGTCCGGTAATAGGCATATCGCCAAGCGTACCTAACGTATCTCCAGACTCACTATTCTGTGTTGTATCTGTTGGCGCCTCAAACTCTATATCTGTTATTTTTTCTTGTCGACTTTTTTGCCGTTTAAATAGGCTCACTGATCCGCCTCCTGTTTAATGAACGAGGAGGTAGTATTCTGTTGATGGTCTTTATCATAAGGGGTGATTGACTGATGTGAAGCGTCTAGGCTTTGGTTCTGTGACTGCTCAAACTTTTGCATACTGCCACGCATTTCTGCTAATTCGCGCTTCATATCCGACTCGGTCTGACGGATTTTCGCAAGTTCATTTTGCATTTGTTGACGTGTTTCAGCTAGATCAAGCTCAGCTTCTATTTCAGATTGTAGGGTGGATACTGTACGGCGCAGTTTGGCATACCATTGCCCAGCGGTACGTGCGGCTTGCGGCAGTTTTTCTGGGCCCAATACGATTAAAGCAATGACGCCAAACAAGAGTAATTCGGAAAACCCAATATCAAACATAACAGTCACATATATTAATAGACTACTTAGTGCCGCTATTTATAAGCGGCGCGCTTCATACTTTAGGCTGGTCATCAGTGGAAATAGGGCTGATTTCCATATCATCAGCCTGATTACCTACACGCGTATTTAAATCATTACTTGCAGCTGGCGTACTATTTTCATGGCTAAGCACATGATTTTTGCGAGCATTCTCGGGTTCTTCATCTTTGACCGCTTCTTTAAAACCCTTCACCGCACCGCCTAAATCTTTACCTGCATTTTTAAGCTTGGCAGTACCAAATACGACCACCACTACGACCAATAAAATCAGCCAATGTGTAATAGAAAAGCTGCCCATAACGGTATCCTTATATTTTGTGATCTTGTTTAGACCAGTATGTGTCAGTGTGCTTTAGAACACTTTTTACCGTACCAGAATTATAGTTTCAAACGGCGCAATCGCAGCGCGTTAGCAATCACCGAGAATGACGACAAGCTCATCGCTGCCGCTGCTATCATCGGACTGAGCAGAATCCCAAATATGGGATAGAGCACACCTGCGGCAATAGGAACACCAAGTGCATTGTAGATAAAGGCAAAAAACAGATTCTGTCTGATATTGCGCATGGTGGCGTGGCTAAGCTTATAAGCTTTGGCAATGCCCATTAAATCACCTTTTAGCAGGGTAATGCCCGCACTCTCCATCGCCACATCGGTACCGGTTCCCATAGCGATACCAACATTAGCTTGCGCTAGCGCTGGTGCGTCGTTGATACCATCACCCGCCATAGCGACCAATTTACCGCTGTCTTGCATTTCTTTGACGATACGGTTTTTATCCTCTGGTGAGACATCCGCATAAACTTCATCAATACCTAGTTTATTGGCGACTGCCTGCGCGGTTTTTTCGTTGTCACCGGTTAGCATCACAACTTTTAAACCTGCGTCATGAAGCAGTGAAATAGCCTCTTTAGTGCTTGGTTTAATAGGGTCAGCAACTGAAATAATACCAGCAGCTTTACCGTCTATAGCCACAAACATTACCGTTTCACCGTCTTTTCTACGGACATCAGCTTTAGTGGACAGCTCATTATCAAAACTATTTAGGCTTTCCATAAGCTTAGAGTTACCAATAGCGACTTTCTTACCATCGACCACGGCTTGTACGCCTTCGCCAGTAGTCGAATTAAAGTCAGTAGCTTTAGGAATAATGAGTGATCTTTCTTGAGCTGCTCTAACGATAGCTTCTGCTAAAGGATGCTCGCTAGCGCTTTCTACTGAGGCTACCAATGCGAGGAACTCGTCTTCATCTTGACCTACCTGCGCATCAATTGCGGTAAGCTCGGGCTTACCAGCGGTCAGTGTTCCGGTCTTGTCGACGACAATGGTATCGACTTTTTCCATCCTCTCTAACGCTTCAGCATTTTTGATGAGGACGCCGTTTTGCGCGCCTTTGCCGGTACCAACCATAATGGACATCGGCGTCGCTAGACCAAGGGCACAAGGACAAGCAATAATCAGTACCGCAATCGCGTTAACCAAAGCATAGGTCATAGCGGGCTCAGGGCCGAATATCGCCCAGACAATAAAGGTAATGACGGAGCAAATAAGCACGATCGGTACGAACCACCCAGCTACCTTATCTACCAATTTCTGTATAGGTGCGCGGCTACGCTGGGCTTCAGCAACCATTTGTACAATTTTAGATAATACTGAATCTGCTCCAACATTGACCGCTTCGACTAATAGCGTTCCGGTGCCATTTACCGTACCACCAGTCACTGTATCTCCTGCTACTTTTGATACAGGGATTGGTTCACCCGTTACCATTGATTCATCAACATTACTATTACCATCGATCACTGTACCGTCTACGGGCAACTTCTCACCTGGTCTAACCCGTAACTTATCGCCACTGACAACCTCATCAAGCGAGACTTCGATCTCTTCTCCGTTTTCGTCAACACGTCTTGCAGTCGGTGGAGCTAGCTCAAGCAATGCTCGAATCGCACCTGAAGTTTGGCTTCTGGCTTTGAGCTCTAATACTTGACCCAACAATACTAAGGTTACAATGACAGCTGCTGCTTCATAGTAGACTCCGACTTGACCACTAGCGTCTCTAAAACTGTCTGGGAAAATATTGGGAAAAAAGGTCGCGACAATACTAAAAACATAAGCAGCGCCTACGCCTATCGCAATCAAAGTAAACATATTAAGATTGCGGCTTTTTATAGATTGCCAGCCACGAACGAAAAACGGGGCGGCCCCCCAAAGCACTACAGGTGTCGCAAGCACCAACTCAGCCCATTGTAAAACCTGTGAAGGTATACCATACTGACTAAAGTCAACTCCAAACATACCGCTCATAACATATATTAATAGCGGTACAGTCAACACGGTACATATCCAAAAACGACGAGTCATGTCGTCAAGCTCTGAGGTGTCCTCTTCACCGATAGTAAGCGTTTCGGGCTCAAGCGCCATACCACATATCGGACAACCGCTATTTCTAACGTCTCTCACTTCAGGATGCATAGGACAGGTATATACCGTGCCATCGTAATCAGCAGGTACTTTATCGTATTTACCGCCTTTAACAGATTTTACTCCGCTACTATCAGTATCCTTTCCATGACAGCTAGCGTGACTATCATCTTTAGCAACTTCGTCTTCAGGTTTAAGAAACATGCCACATATTGGGCAGTCACTTTTTTCAACATCTCTTACTTCTGGATGCATAGGACAAATATAGACCGTACCGCTATAATTTTCCGGTACTTTATCGTACTGACCACCTTTGATAGATTTTTCATCGGCAATATGTTTCATAAAACCACTCCTTGAAGACAATAAATATTGATAATAAGTACAACTCTTAAAGCACTATCACTCAAAAATAGCAATCGACAGATATTGAACATTTCGATATAGGAATAAGAGGTTTTGAAATAAGAACAGTAAAACAAAGAGCAGTTACTGCAGTTGAAGGGGTAGGTAAAAAATCACATTAATTATCTGTGCAATCTGTCCTTTTAAGGTAAAGGTACCAGCGAAGACTATAGCGCTGATACCAGGTATCACCATTTTTTCATAATCAATTTCTTAGCTTGCCATACCTCTATATATAGCCGTCTATTCGAGCTCTTCAAGAAGCGCTTGCATCTCAGCAATTTCACGTTTTTGTGCTTCTATAATGCCATCCGCTAAATCTCGTACTCGTGGATCTTCAATATCAGCGCGCGAACTGGTTAAAATAGCAATCGAGTGATGAGGTATCATGGCTTGCATCCAATCGACTTGATCAACCGTTGCTTGAGAGCGCACGCCCCACAGCCCAACGGCAAACAGCACCACATTTACCCCATAAACCAGTAAATTAATCTTAGTCTTTTTATACATATTGCTCATAAAGGCGAGCATGATAATCGCCATGACTGCGCCCATATATAATGCCATATAGGCTCTGGTTTCACTAAAATAAACATGATCCAGCTGATAGGTATTAAAATACATCATGATAAACATTACAATCGTAGACGTAAGAATCATCAAAGTGAACTTCACTTAAGGATTCATGCCCTGTTGATGATTCATGTTACCTTGATTTGAAGTATTCATAATATACCCCTTATTATTTTAATAATGTTAGAACCAGAATGTAACCCCCGCAGTCAAACTACTGCTATCAACCGATTTATTTTCTTGACGCCGCTGGCCACGCGCACTGCCAAGAGCCGTCTCATAGCTCACACCGACGTAAGGTGCAAGTTGACGACCTAAGGTTTCATAAGTCAGTCTAACTTCAGTCTCTAATTCATTGAATCCCTTGGTGATATGATTGTCAGTATCGTCTTTACTAAAGGCTGTCAGCCCTACTTCTGGTCTGACAACCCAACGCTGAGTCAAACGCCACTCATATGCCGTACCTAAGTCAAGACGTACTTGACCATCAGTATAGAGATAGGCTCTTGCATCTGTTTCAACAAAGTATGGTGCAGTACCTACGATACCCGCCATAAGGGCAGCCTTATCGTTTTTGGTATCATAAGCGACACCTGCTTCACCATTCCAAAAAATACTTAGCGGCTTCCAATAAGCCAGTGAGGTCAGACTATCAATTTTTTTATCGTCCTTAGTCTGAACACTACCTTCGCTGCGTACAGCTAGGCGTCGCTCATCTTTTCCATACCAAGCATCCACCTCATAGTTAATCTGATCGTCATCAAACTGATAGCCCAACTGTTCTACAGAAACACCCCATAACGGCATATCACCCATCATCATAGGCTGACCATAGCGTCCATAGGGAACGCCGTTTGAATAGTCAGGACTGCGAGCATCAGCTGGAGCTTTACCACCTTGCATACCTGACATATCCATTTTGCCATGGTCCATGCCTGACATATCCATACTGCCATGGTCCATACCTGACATATCCATACTGCCATGGTCCATACCTGACATATCCATACTGCCATGGTCCATACCTGACATATCCATACTGCCATGGTCCATGCCTGACATATCCATTTTGCTATGATCCATGCCTGACATATCCATGCTGCCATGGTCCATACCTGACATATCCATTTTGCCATGGTCCATGCCTGACATATCCATACAGCCATGGTCCATGCCTGACATATCCATTTTGCTATGGTCCATGCCTGACATATCCATACAGCCATGGTCCATGCCTGACATAGTTATGTCTTTTTTAACCGTGGACGGGTCAGCAGCATTAGCAAATGATGATGCTAGTAATACCAATGATGATACCCCGGCGAACCGTAAACCTACTTTATGTATTTTCATCTCATCTCTCACTTAACCATCAAAGATTTGCTTAAACGACCGCCACTTCTCTAAACATACCGGCTTCCATGTGATAGAGCAGATGACAATGCCATGCCCATCGACCAGCTTCTCCTGTGACATCAAAGCTAATTTTTTGTGCCGGTTGCACCATAATAGTATGCTTGCGCACCTGAAACTCGCCGTTAGGCATGCGCAAATCGCTCCACATCCCATGTAAATGCATCGGATGATTCATCATTGTGTCATTGACTAAGGTGATACGGACGCGCTCATTCGGCTTAATATTGACCGGCGTGGCCTCACTGAACTTAACCCCATCAAACGCCCAAATATAGCGCTCCATGTTACCGGTTAAATGTAGCTCGATCTCTCGGGTAGGCTTGCGCTGCTCCGCAAATATTGCCTCATCGACAGAGCGTAGCTGACTATAATTCAATACCTCTCTATTAATATTGCGCAGGTTGATACCTGGATCGTCAAGGTTCATACGTGGACTGTCCACACGCATATCAGACTTAAAGTCATATTCTGTTTTAGCGTGCTTAGCTTTATAACCATTAGCACCCATAGCACCCATCATATCTGCCATGGTGAGCCATTCAATTTTGTCCATAGCAGGCGTTGCCGCACGAGCACCTTCTTTGGTGGCAAGCGTTGCTGCGACATAGCCCGAACGGTCTATGTTTTGGGCAAATATGGTATGCGCATCTTTGGTCGGGGTGACAATGACATCATAGGTTTCAGCCACGCCTATGCGAAAGTCATCAATCGCAACTGGGGCGACATCAATGCCATCGGTTGCCACCACAGTCATTTTGAGACCGGGTATGCGCACATCAAAGATAGTTTGTGCTGAGGCATTGATAAAGCGTAATTTAACGCGCTGTCCTGCTTTGACGATTTGTGCCCAATTAGCTGCGGTCGTTTTGCCATTGATAAGGTAGGTAAATGTGTTTTCACCCGACAAGTCCGTAAAATCAGTGGGCATCATGCGCATCTGATTCCACATTTTGCGCTTATCAAACGCGGTTTTCAGATCCGTTTCGGCAATATCAGCAAGCAATTTTTTGAAGTCTGGTAGATGGTAGTTGTCAAAGTCGGCGCGCTGTTTGAGCAGCTTCAAGAGATTATGCGGGTTGCGGCTGGTCCAATCGCTAAGCACGATCACATGGTCTTCGTCGATAGGATGACGCTCACGCCCTTTAGGTTCAATCACAATGGCACCCAGCATACCGGTTTGTTCTTGGAACCCACTGTGTGAGTGATACCAATAAGTGCCTGATTGTTTTAATTTGAATTTATAAGTAAAGGTGCTGTGCGCAGGAATACCATCAAAGCTAATGCCCGGCACCCCGTCCATCTCAAACGGTACTAGTAGTCCGTGCCAATGAATAGAGGTTGATTCATCCATCTGGTTATGAACACGTATCACCACCGTATCGCCTTCACGCATTTTTAGCGTCGGTGCTGGTAGTGAATCATTGATGAGCGTCGCCATGCTCTTTTTGCCGTTCACAATAACGGACTGTTTACTGACGTATAAATCAAACTCTTTGCCGGTCAATACAGGTACTTTATGAACGTTTTGATCACTATTAATCGTAGCGCCCTGACTGCCTGAGCGACTCGATTGTCCCAATGCGCTACTAGCAATAGTCGGCATCAAGGAGGCACCAAGGACAGCAGAGGATCCGGTTAAAAAACGTCGGCGGTTCAGTATGTTCTGTTTATTCATAATGATGACCTAATTTAATTTGAGAGATGGTGGTTAAGCTTATAGTTATAATATTTTCGATATTTAACAGAATCTATTCACATCTAAGCCAACACTACAGCTGCTGCTGAGGAGACTCAATAGCGGCATAGACTTCTGTGGTGCCGTCTTTATTAAGCTGCATTACCTTATAAGGCATGAATTTACCTTCATACTCCATACCTGGGCTACCAACCGGCATATTCGGTACAGCAAGTCCAATAGCTTGTGCAGGAGGATTTGCTAAGAATTCAGCCATGTGTTTAGCAGGGACATGCCCTTCAAAGACAAAACCGTCGGTGGTAACGGTGGTATGACAAGAACGCATTTGCTGTGGTACGCCATAACGCTCCTTAAATAAGGATAGATCTGCAACATCGTGCGTGGTTGCGTTTAATCCATTACCTTCTGCATAGCCTACCCACTCTTTGCAGCAGCCGCAGTTGGCATCTTTATAAACCGTGGCTGAGACGTTTTTGAGTAATGATGACGAGCTGTTAACGGGAGCATTTGCAGGAGCAGAACTTTCATTCTGTACTTGTGCATTCTGGGCAGCAGACTGTTCAACCTTTACTGGTTGAGAATCAGAGCCACTGATATTAGATTGGCTGCAAGCGGCTAGCGTTAACGAGAGTGACGATGTCACCACCAATAAAAGGACACGACCGGATAACCAGTTATGTCCATTAGAAAACACATGTGTGTAATGTCTCATTAAATTACTCCTAAACGTCTATTGTTATGCTCGCTATTCTAAAAACTTACACCCTATATTTGAATTCTTATGTACTTAACTAAAAACATTAAATGCAGCACTGTTCAGTACTACATTGGTGATAGCGACAACCGTGAGTTAGCAGGCTTTCATATCTAGAAAGTATTAATGCTGCATTCCAGATCCATCATCCGACATATTCATATCACCATCAAATGACATGTCCATCATATCGCCATCTATCCTAGTGGTTAGCATCGTGTACTGAGCTTCATCTAATTTAGGTAACGATCTGATAAAAGCAACCATTGCCCACATTCTAGCGTCATCATGAGAGGCGCCCCATGCAGGCATTCCCGAAGCCATAATTCCGTGTTTGATTGCCCAAAAGCTTTGCTTTGCACCGTCCGCTGTTTGATAACGTTTGACGATCTCAGCCTTAGTGAAGTTAGGTGGCTTTGGATATAAGTTTTCGCTAAAGTCAGTTTTGTCCACTCCCGGAGATAAGTGACAACCTGCACACATATCCTTATAGTCCGCGCCCCCAGAGCTGATATCGACCTTCTCTAAATCTGGTACCACAATATCTTTACTGGCATTTGCTATGGAACGATTGCGAGCGGTTTCCAAAAAGCTAAAAATCATTGGGCTATGCTCTTGGTCTGCTCCCACATTGACAACGCCACTGGTGACAATCGCAAACGCGCCAACGATTGCCACAAATACGGTAAAGAGCGCACCCAATAAAAATTTCATATGTTTTCCTAAAAATTTATTTCCGTTAAGTGTTGACTGCTATTTAACAGAGCTAAAATTTTTAAGATTTACTGTCGTTAGTAACGCAGTGTTTTTGGTACATTTGCTTCATTTTACCCATGTTAGCCATCATCGCTTTCATGGCAGGATCGCTCATGTCCATCTTGCTATGATCCATTTTTCCCATCATATCCATATGCTTTTTCATCTTTTCACAGTTCATTTGATCTTTTTCAGCATGCATTTTAGGGTCATGCGCCATAGCTGAGGTTGAAACGACTAGAGCGATGGCCGTCATTGCGATTGATTTAGACAGTAATTTAAATTGTGACATGATTAATTCCTATTGTTTGGATTAAAGGTTATTGAGTTCAATAGCTGTTAAACTAGCCTAAATGATACATTAATCATTCTGACTGGTAGATGACGTTAAGATTACAATGCTGTCATTCTCACCGCTTTAGATTTTAATGCGCGATATATTCATTTAATATGGCTTCAGCATTTGTATCACGATCGCTACCATATTTTTTCAAAAAATACTTTTCAGACTGCAAATGTTGCTCGTAGAGATGGTCTGTATCAGAGACAAACCTCTATGCGGCGTTGATTTAGAATACTAAATGGTGGCTGACAGCTAGATGACACGGATATTACATGTTCTTTAGGAACAGCATAATATTGTCATCTTCTTGTCATTAAAACCAAATACCAGCATCTGTCTCTATCCAAAGAACACTGTTATAACAAGGGTTCCTGATAAATATATGGCTGATAAGCTAACAATGTTAGTGATACGCTGTTGACAACTATAATGATATAAAGGTAAGCAACGATGAAAGTACTGTTAGTAGAAGATGAGAAAAACCTTGGAGAATATATTAAGAAAGGCTTAACTGAGGCCGGTTTCATCGTGGATCATCACATGACAGGTTTAGATGGCTATCATGCGTTAATGACTGAAGATTTTAGTGTGGTGGTGATGGATGTGATGCTGCCTGACGTCAGCGGCTTTGAGCTGATACAGCGCTACCGTGCTGCTGGAAAGCATACGCCTGTTTTATTTTTAACCGCTAAAGATGATTTAAGCGATCGGATTAAGGGCATTGAAATTGGTGGCGATGATTATCTGACCAAACCTTTTGCTTTTGCCGAGCTAATTGTCCGAATAAAAAGCCTATTGCGGCGTGCCAATCAATCAGACTATAAAAGCTCTGTCATACATATGGCTGACCTAAAAATGGATATTGCTAAACGCACTGTATATAGAGGCGATACCAACATAAAATTGACTGCTAAAGAATTTGCTTTATTACAATTTTTCTTAGAACGTCAAGGTGAGGTACTGCCACGCACTGTGATTGCCTCACAAGTATGGGACATAAATTTTGACAGTGATACAAATGTCATTGACGTGGCTATAAGACGGCTACGGATAAAAATCGATGATGGTTTTGACACCAAGCTTATTCACACAGTACGCGGTATGGGCTATCGATTAGAGCCACTGAATGTCGGAGCAGACAGTAGCATGGGCGACGATGACACCAACAAAGATGATCTAAAATAAAATGAGAGATAAATTTAAGAATCGACGCTGGCCTTTGTTATGGCGTACTGTTTTTTTACTGACAATATTTGTTGTTATCTCTCAAGTTGTTATTTATATATGGGTTCAGCGCTCTGTTAACGAGCACTTTGAGCAAATGGACTCAGAGATTATTACCCATGCAGCTTTTAACCTGCGTAAACGCATGGTGAATTTTAACGATCACATAGAACCTTTTACAGTGTCAAAGTCGCAAGCGCTAATTGATGCCAATCATCTACATTCTTCTTGGTTAGACTATGATTTAAAAACGTTAATATCAGACAAAAACGGCAATTTATTGTCCAGCGATCCCAGTAATTTCATCAATGATCTACCGGCAGATTTTAGCTTGTTACAACTATTGCAGGACTATCGCGATCAGCAGTTTATGATCAAGATAAATAATAGGGATTACCGAGCCATTATCGTTACACATCAAGAGGTTTTGGCATTTATTGCTCTACCTATCGATGTGCATCATCAATATCTTATCCAGTTTAATCGCCAGCTGAGCTTGATACTTATCGCCATTACCTTATTATTGGTTTCAGTAGCAGCACTAAGTGTACACTGGGGTTTTGCTCCCCTAGCTACTATCGTACAAAAGATGAAAGGCATTAATCTTCAAAGGTTAGATGAAAGAATTGTGGTTGGCGATATGCCGTTAGAATTACGTCCACTAACGGAGTCTTATAATTCTATGATGGTCAAGCTTGAAAGTAACTTTGAATCATTATCACGGTTTTCAGACAATATCGCCCATGAGCTACGTACGCCAATAGCGACGCTGAGTACGCAAACGCAAGTCATGTTAACTAAGCCAAGAGAAAGCGACGAATACATTGAGCAATTGCATCATCAGCATGATACGTTAAAGCAGTTATCCGCCATGATTAACGATATGTTATTACTGGCAAAAACTCAAAAAGAGCTGAGTGATTCGCAAATCAGTCATGTCGATATAGAGAGCTTGATCACAAAGCTTATAGATTATTATGAGATGATTGCTGAGGATCGTGAGATAATCTTTGAAAAATCGGG
The DNA here is from genome assembly GCF_001553955.1 of Moraxella osloensis. Classification (NCBI taxonomy): domain Bacteria; kingdom Pseudomonadati; phylum Pseudomonadota; class Gammaproteobacteria; order Moraxellales; family Moraxellaceae; genus Faucicola; species Faucicola osloensis. Next base: position 32,793 of record NZ_CP014236.1, on the reverse strand, counting down.
TGATTTTAAAACAGTACTAGGTGATAAAGGCTTATTGCAACGGCTGTTTGCCAACCTGATGTCAAATGCGATTTATTATGCGGCTAGTAATAGCACTATTATGATATCCGCTACTGTCCTCACTTCAAGCACCTCGCTTAATGCGCCAAAAGACGATATTCAATCCCCAGAGCAGCTCTGGTTAAGAATAACTATGACCAACCGTCTAGACAAACCATTAAATCAGATTGAAGCCGATAAACTGTTTGAGCGATTCTATCGTCATGATAAAACGAATACGATGCATTCAGGAACAGGCTTAGGCTTATCTATTGTGCAAGCTATCGCCAATGCTCATAATGGCAAAGTTAGTATTACTATCAAAGATGAGTGTCTTTTTGAGGTTGCTGTAAAGTTGTTGATTGCCAGGTAGTAAATTGTGCTGTTTTATCAGTTCGGTGAATTACTCCAAAACCCTGCCTATATATTAAAAGTCTGGGAAGGCGGTATGTCTTTCCACGGCGGCTTTATCGGCGTCATGCTAGGTATGTGGTTCTTTGCCCGTAAATATAAAAAGACTACCTTTCAAGTATTCGATTTTATCGTTCCTTGTGTACCAACCGGCTTACTGTTTGGGCGTATCGGCAACTATATCAATGGCGAATTATGGGGTCGCGTCTCAGACGGTGGCTATAACTGGCTGACCTACTTTCCGCAAGCCGCGGCGTTTGATATGGAGCAATTACAGAGCAATCCACAATTGCAAGAATTGATGATTGAAGTCAATGGTCAATACATATTGCCTCGTCATCCATCACAGCTATATGAAGCCTTTGCCGAAGGTCTGCTGCTATTTATATTCTTATGGTGGTATTCATCAAAACCACGTCCACGTATGGCCGCCTCCGCTGTATTCTTACTAGGCTATGGCACCAGCCGCTTTATCATTGAATTCTTCCGCCAGCCAGATGCTGACCAAGGATTCATATTATTAGGTTGGATGACCAAAGGGCAAATCTTAAGCGCGCCGATGATTATCGCCGGCTTAATCATGCTGATTTATGCTTACAAACGCGGTATTTATGATTGGGGTAAGCAGCCTGCATATTAGAAATAAGTATCGAGGTGCATGAACAAATAAATATAAATGCAGTTCTAACAAGATACATTCCATTTGCAGAATTAATACCTGTGTTAGGGGTTACCCCAGAATTCGGAGAAAATAGTACGTTAAGGAATTTAGTGTAATCATCCGACCATACCCTATTGCGGAGGCTTCCAAACATGAGGTAGCAAATCATCAATGAACTTATCTTTATGCGTCGGCAGCCGTCTAAGCACATCTGCCAAATACGCATAGGGGTCAAGACCATTAAGCCTAGCTGACTGGACAAGCGACATAACATTCGCCGCCCGCTGACCGCTCTCAAGCGACCCTGCGAACAACCAATTCTTACGCCCGAGCGCCCAAGGACGCATCTGATTCTCTGCCCAATTATTATCAATCGGCAAATTGCCATCATCCAAATAACGTGTCAGAGCCTGCCACCTTTTTAAACAATACTCAATTGCCTTGGTAATATCAGCATTCTTAGTTGTACCTAAGCGTTTCTGTTGTAACCACGCATACAGCCTATCCGCAATTGGCTTTGCCTTCTGTTGCCTGATTTGTCTAACGATTTGGGCATCTCTGGGCATTGGGGTTTGGTTTTTCTCAAACCGCTCATCAATCTCACACTCAACGGCATACAGCGATTGAAACAGTTCTAGTGCCTCAATACTAATAAGACTCTGCCCTGTCACATGAAGCTCATGAAACTTACGTCTGGCATGGGCCATACAACCCACTTCAATCACGCCTCGCCCAAATAATGGCTTGTAGCCGTTATAGCCATCGCAAATAAGCTTACCCTTAAAGCCTTTTAAAAACGCATTGGGATGCTCACTACCTCGACCTTGAGCAAAGTCATACACCACCGCCTTGATTGGGCTGTGCTTTGGGGTCACATACGCCCAAACATAGCCTTGCTTTAACTTGCCTTTAGCATCTTTCATCCCATAGCCATTTAATACTTTGACTGGGGTTTCATCCGCATGCACAATTGGCTGAATAAGCATGAGTTTGATTAATCGATTAACTAAAAACCTAAGCTGCACCCCACAGCGTCCGACCCAATCGGCTAAGGTTGAATCGGATAAATATACCCCACTACGCTGATAAATCAGGCTTTGGCGGTATAAAGGCAGATGGTCAGCGTATTTACTGATTAAGATGTGAGCGAGTAACTCAGGGGTGGCAATGCTTTTGTCGATGATTTGAGGCTCGGTTTTGGCTTGCACCAGTTTCTCACGGTGACACTGAGCATTACGGCAGGTGTATTTGGGATAAACATGACGCTCACGGTAGAACTGCTTTGGCTTAAAGCCAAGTTTGTCTTGAACATCTTGACCCATTTGCGTCATTTGACAGCCACACTCACAGGTAATTGACGGTGGCTCATGAATGATGGTGTGAATGTCGAGGTTGTCAGGGATAACGATGCGTTTTTGTCGTCTAGGCTGAGTTGGCTTTTTGGATTGAATGTCTGTGCTATCGTTCTGTGTGTTAATCGGCTTGCTAGCAGGCAGTTTGGCTCGCTCGTCATCGCTAAGATTGGCTAAGAAGTTGTCATGGGCTTGTTCAAGCAAGGCTAGGTCTTCTAGGGCGGTTTCTTGGTTTAAGTGGGTTTGTTTGGGCGTTAAGCCTTCGCTTTTTTGCCTAAACAGCCGATGAATAAGACGTTGCTGTTTGGCAATGGCGTCAATGAGCTCTTGGTTGATGCGAGCAAGCTTAGCTTCGTATTGCTGCCTTTGAGCGTCCATTTGTTGTTGGTATTGCTGTTTGAGTTGCGCTGCTTGCTGTTGGTAATGTTGTTTTTGTGCGTCAAGCTGCTGTTGAAGCCGAGCGTTTTGGGCTAATAAATCAGCATAGCTTGGCGCAATTGGGTCGGATGGGTGGGCGGTGGTCATGGCATGAGTTTGCCATAACCGTTATCGGTTGTCAGCTAACGGGCGGTGATAGTTGAGATTTAGCGGCTTTATGATAAAGGCAGGTTAGGTCAGAGGGGTGAGTATGTCTTTGCCTAGGTTGTGCCAAGGCAAACCACTAATCAGGGCATTGAATTGTTCATGGCTGATGGTGAGTCCTGTGGTTGGGTTAGGTGCACTGTGATGTCGCATGAGGCGTTCGCCAAGTCCGTGAAATTTGCCATCATCCAGTGCTCGGGTGCATAGCCATATGCCCAGGCCGTCATGGATGAGTATTTTTAGCCGGGTGCCTGCTTTGTTGTAAAATAGGTAGGCACAGTTTGGGCGGATGCCTGGGTGGTGCTGTAGGATGAAGGCGAGTAGTTTATTACTGCCACTTCGCATGTCCATGGCAGCGGTGGATAGCCATATTTGTTGGGGGTTGATAAGGGGGTTCATTGTAGCCCCCGCAGTAGTTCGAGTAGGCTGTGTGTGTCGATTTGGTCGATAGTGAGTTTTATGGGCATTGTGTTGTGGCTGGGAATTTGTAGTTCTATACCTGTCAGGACTGATGACCTAGATGTGATGAAATCGGTGATTTGCTCACGGTTTGGTTTTGGCTGTACACTGACAGGGATGAATGTTGGTGTATTGCGGTAAGCGTCATTGTCAATAAGTGCGGGTATTTGGTCGGTTTGGGCTTGTTTGGCTTTTTGTTCTCGTTTCCAGTTGTGCAATAGGTTCTGGTTGATGCCGTTGTCTCTGGCTATGCTGGCAATAGACCGTCCTGAGCTTATCGCTTCTTGGACTAGAAATTCTTTGAATTCGTCACTGTAGGTCTTGCGTCTGGGTTTGTTGGTTGCCATGTTAATGTCCATTTACTGAAAATCATGGACATTATCTCGCTTTAGTTTACGGTGAAATAGGTGGGATGGTCGGGGGCTTACAATTTAGTCGAGTATTTTTAAAATTGATAAAGGTCAAGGTGTCTAAAAAACGTTGGTTTTTTAGACCTTTTATTTTGAGCAAAAAAACAGGGGCAAAAAGCCCCTGTTTTCGTATATTAACCCGTATATCAAACAGCGTCTAACAAACTTATAAATCTAGCTTTAAAGCAAAAACTTGGGCTAGCCGATATCATAGGCGACTAATGCGTTTCTGCCAACTCAGTCAACTCAGTCAACATGGCCTGTCTTAAAATAGCATTCATCCGAGTTTGATAGCCCTTGCCTGGAGACTTGAGCCATAGCAATACGTCACTGTCTATGCGTACCGTGGCGATTTGTTTGGTTGGCTTATAAAGCGGATTGCTAACAGCGTTCGCCCAAAATTCATCCGTCAACGGTGGGATATCATAATAGTCAATGTCTGCCTCATTTAATTTAGCAAGACGAGCCTTTGCTTCTTTGCTTAATTTAGGCGGATTGGTTAAATCAATACTTCGAGTAACGATTTTGCTCATAACGTCTTTTCTCCTTTTTATCTGCAGGACGGGCTGAAATAATACGGATATACTCCTCACCGTCATCATCAAACCAAGTATGGGCAACCAGAATAACAGCAATGCCTTCAATTTCTCCGATACTTTGCCATCGCATCTCACCATTTTCGATTCTATCTTGGCTCATCAAAAGAAAAAGGTCAGCAAATACGAGCATGGCTTCATCGAAACTAATGCTATGTTTTTCAAGATTACTGGCAGCCTTATTCTCATCCCAAGAAAAATTCATTTAAGCCTACTTTAAATCAATCTATTTAGTATTGTAAATACATTTTTGTAAAAAATAACAATAAGATGCCCAGTCGTCAAGATAACTTGCTCATGCTTACTGATAATTATTCATGTGCTAACAAATCCACTCCCGCTTTCTTCAACTCCCCTTTCGCTGTTACATAGTGATATAGCGTACTACTGGGAATATCGCCCAGCTCCCTACAAATCGCCGGAATACTTTTGGTTTGGTCTTGCATCAGATGCTGAGCATAACGAAGTTTCTCAGCCGTCATGATTCTGGGCCTGCCACCTTTACGCCCCCGAGCCCTAGCAGCCGCAATCCCCTCTTTCACCCGCTGGCGGATAATGTTACGCTCCATCTCAGCAAACGCGGCTTGAATCTGCAAAAATGCTCGACCTGCAGGGGTGGTGGTATCCATCGGTGAATTGATCGCTTTAAAGCCAATGCCATTTTCAGCTAGTTCATCAATCAGTTTAATAAGCTCACTGGCTAACCGCCCTAACCTATCCAAATCAAGTACAACCAACACATCGCCTTTTCTCAAATAGTTTAGACAATCATCCAATCCTTTACGTTGGGAATTACTGCCTGATGCTTTGTCTTCAAAAATTCGCTCACAGCCGATTTCTGTTAACGCATCAACTTGACGATCGAGCAATTGTTTTCCTTCCGATGTTGAGACTCGAGCATAACCAATTAAACTCATGGTAAATTTCTCACGATAAATGATAATTATCATATCTTATCATATTTAGATTTATTTGGCTTTATCATGAAATAAATGGAATAAAAAAGCGCCAAATTGGCGCTGATTTACAAACTCACGAAAAACAATAGGTTGTCGGGATTTAAGATTTGTCTGTTAAATACTCGACATCTGTATAAATAACAAAACTTCTTTGGATTTTATCGTTTATCGATATATAATACGTAAAAATTTGGATTTTTTTTATGATTGTTAATTTTGCATGTGATAAAACTAAAACACTTTTTACAACAGGCAACACACGTCATTTCTCTTCAATTAAAAAAGTTGCTGAAAGAAAATTATTGCAATTAGATAATGCGATTACTTTAGAAGACTTGCGTTCTCCGCCAGGTAATCACCTTGAAGCCCTATTTGGCGACAGAGAAGGTCAGCACAGTATTCGAATCAATGATCAATGGCGGATCTGCTTTGTATGGACACAAGAAGGTCCGACAGAAGTAGAAATTGTAGATTACCATCGATAGTTAGGAGAAATTATATGAAAAATGGTATGAGACCTATTCATCCAGGTGAAATTTTGCGAGAAGACTATCTTGCACCGCTAGAGATGAGCGCCAATGCCTTAGCGAAGGCTATCGGCGTCACACCTGCCCGTATTAATGAAATCGTGCGCGAGGAACGTGGTATTACTGCTGATACGGCACTACGCCTTGCTAAATATTTTGGTGGTAATGCTAAGTTTTGGCTAAACTTACAAACCACTTACGAGCTACGACTAGCTGAAACCCAAGATACGCATTTTTTAGATAAGATTATGCCATTAGCTTTCAGCTAAGTAGAAAACGCTATCTTAAAGTCGATACTATGTATTATATTAAAAATCCGAGACATGTCTTGGATTTTTAGGATTTTGAAGTCGTCACTGTAGCTATTATATTTGGATTTATTGATTGCCATCTTCATGTCCATTTAAATTTGCTAAATGGACATTAGCCTAGTTTAATTAGAGGTAAGGTAGCTGGGATGGATGATTTTTTAATAAAAATCACTAAGATTATCATAGCGTAGGTAATGTAAAATTTTTAGCTTAGGCTAATTTTCTTAAATTTACCCCTCTGATCTATCAAACATTACAGTATGAGTATCTTTATCATGCACTTTATATATTAGATTTTTCAACGTAATCTTTTAAAATACTGTGGATTTTTTCATTGACGCTCAGTTCTTCCTTATCAGCTAGCGTTTTAATTGCTGAATGCAAAGATGGTTGCATTAATAATTGCATGCGTTTGCTTTTGACTTCAATAAACTCAGGATTGCGTTTCATTGGCACATCAAACTCATTTTTTTGATGTTTACTTAAGAGTAGATCTTCTTGAGAAATATTCTTAGTTTCTAACTCCTGGTCTTCGATCTGCTCGTTCTCAAGTATTGGGCTACTGATAAATGACATGGCTGGATTTGCATGGCTAAAACTTTTCTTAGTAGACATCATTGAATCTCCTGCCAAATTTCCTGAAATAAATTACCATAATCTTGAGTCGCATTGCCTTTTGCGTCATAAGAAAAAATGTCTTGTCTTAGTGCCTGGGCTTCTTTAATAGCAATTGCTTCACGAATATTTTGTGTGTATGTTTTTGTATGTATACTTTTAGCTGTATCTTCTATAACTTGCTGTAAATCGCGACTTAAGATATTACGATTACTATAGCGAGTTAATATAATGCCTAAAACCTGTAAATTTTTATTGGTATAACGTTTAACTGCATCAATGGTTTGCCCAAGCTGGGTTATTCCTTGAACGCTGAAAATATCTGCCTGAGCAGGAATTAAAGCAAAATTGCTAGCGGTTAATGCATTAATTGTTAAAATATTTAAGCTTGGTGGTGTATCCATTACGATATAATCGTAGCCTTGAAGCCCTGACAAAGCCTCTTTCAATCGATACTCCCTCCCAGTCATCGTTAGCATAGATTCTACATTCGCTAGCATAGGGCTAGAAGCAATAATTTGATAATTTGTTGGCGTCGTTTGAATCGCTTGTTTATCTAGTTTTGCATTAATCAATAAGCCTAGGGCGTTATTTTCGCTATGACTGGCATTGGTTGCATAAGTCAAATTGCCTTGTTGGTCTAAATCAATAAATAACACGTTTTTATTCTGTTTATTTTGTAGCCAAGCACCTAAAGCATGTGCCGTGGTGGTTTTACCGACTCCACCTTTTTGATTAATGACTGTAATAATTTTTGGCATACTGATAAACCTATACTTATTTATATATACACATAATTGTATATGTATATTTTTATATATTCAATATCTTTTTGAATTTTATTCAATTGCCATTATCCTTTTAAAATAACTACGAAATCTTATATCTGTATGAGCCGATTTTTTGTCATTCTCTTTGTCAAACATCTTCAAAAATACAGGTACTTCCGTAGCAATTAGGTTTCTTACCCTATCTAAAACTTCTATTTGAAAACCCACATCGAGACTTTCAAATAACTGCACAAATTGCTTGCTTTCTTGTTCTTTTCTCAATATTTCTTGTTGTTTTTCCAATTTTGATAATCGGTCCGCTTCGAGTTTCTTTTTAACTTCTTCTGATTGTCTTTGATACTCATGGTTTTGATTGTCGAGTTCTAATAACCCCCACCGTTCATTAATGGCTTTTTTATAAATATTACGTTTATGCGTTTCGTCATCTATCTGATTTTTGGCAATATATTTATCTGCTATTGCTTTAACGGTTTGTCGTTCAGTTTCAGAGAGACTTTCAAAGAGATTGACATTACTAGCTTTGGCAAAGAATTCTGTCGTTTCAATAGGGTTTTCAACTACCATTTTTTCTTCAATAATGATATTAAAATGGGTAATGGAACGACCCAGCTTATCTTGCTCTAACGTTAATTTGAACTCACCTTGTTCATTTACTTGATTCATGGCGGGTTGTAACACTCTTCGCTTGAACTCTGCCACATTGGGGTATTTAGCAAATACGCCGAATAAAATCTTCCATTCATCCACTTGCTTTCGACAATTTCCCACTTTTCTCCATTTGCAAACAAGCTCATAAAGGCGTTTGGCGGGGGTGGTATTGAGTTCGATCGTATTGGCATAATCATATTGAGTATAGTCCAAAGCATCAGGGTTTGTTGCATTTTTAATCAAATGAAGAATATCGTCACTAAATTTTAAGTAAATGAATGACCCTGTATCACTATAACCTATTTTCTGTACCAAACGTATGTGCAGTTTCATTTTACTAAACTTACCATGTTTGGGTTTCGATGCCAAAATTGATTCTGAAAAGAAACTAATATCCGTTAGATTAGGGGGAATCTCCGGCACAACCTCACCATTTGAAAAGTCGTAATACGCATCACAAATGATTTTTGTTTCTTCTAGCTCTAATACGGCTCTTTTTAATACCTTGTATGCGTCATCTAGGGATACTTTGTGAATTTTGGCATACTCTTGGGCAGAAATTATCACCTCACCATTCCAAAGTTCGCAGCTTACATTAGATTGTCGAGCTTTAGTCATCGCAATTGTCATAATATTATTGGGAACAGGTGATAAATCATAACTTGATTCAACCAAAGTATTATGTTTAACAATTGGAAATTCAGCAGTTTCTAGTTTTTTATCAAAAAATTTTTCCATACTTAAATTCTCTTCAAAGGTTTTCTTTTCCAATTTAAAAGAAATCATACGTATTTTTATTTATGTAATCAATACATAAATGTATTTATTACACATGATGAGAAGAGTTGTACATATATAAAATATTAATAAAATCAATTTCTTATATTAAATATGTACTAAGTACATAGGACTAGAAGAGTTGTACATCTATCCGATAAAGCACAAGAAGAGTTGTACATATAAACTAGAAGAGTTGTACATATAAACTAGAAGAGTTGTACATATAAACTAGAAGAGTTGTACATGTATTGGCTCGCAAAGCCTTGCTACATAAGGCTTTGCGAGCTCCTACAATATATATAATATTACAATTATTACAATAAAGACTTTTTTTCAATTTTTAAATCAACAAAAGTATAATCTATAAAAAGTTGGGCTAATTGTTTTGCTTGAAATTACTTGATCTTAAAATCGAAATTTCATATTAATAGGTAAAATAAGTTTATTAAGCGATTTTGAATGCTTAGGAGAAGATTTAATAGGAAGGGCTAAAGGAGATAGGTGTTGATATAAAATGTATGATTCATAGAGATCGTTTCAATTTGGCCATCTCTAAATCCACTTTATAATTGGCATTTTGAATACGTTCATCTGATGGGTTATATTGGTTTTGCACCTCATCAGAAAAAGGCGTTTCCTCGCTTAATTCAAAATACCTCTCCATGGGTGTTTTTCCCTTCAAAGCTGAATGTGGTCTTAGCCAATTATAGTAATGCTGCCATTCAGCCAATTGGTCCTGAAGGTTTTCGGACGTGATATCTACGGTTGCATAGAATTCAGTTTTATCAGTCTTTTGAGAACGCTCAACTTTACCATTGAGATGTGGCGAACCTGGTTTATTGGGTCTAAATTTGATGCCATACTCCATCATTTTCTTCTGAACCTTTTCAGCAAAGAATTCAAGTCCACGATCGGTTTGTACTCTTTGAATGGGAAATGGCATTTCCTCAATCACACAATCTAAAAAATCCAGCGTATTGGCTGCCGTACGGCGGTTATAGAGCCTAAGTACCCGATATCTAGTACAGTCATCAATTGAGGTGTATTGATAAAGCCCAGATGCTATTTTACAGGTATCCATTTGGACTCTATCTCCTGGTAGTGGGCGTTCATACCGTAGGTAATCTGCCTTACGACGAAATTTCTTAATCGGTTTGACTTGGTGATTGGTTAATACTTTATGAATCGTCGCCAAAGATAAGGATATTTGATGAAGCCTCATTAGTTCCGTTTGCAAACGTCTAGCTCCGAGATTTCTACTAGACCGCATTTGTAATAATAAATCTTCAATGTGTTGATTAACTTTGGTATTAGGTGATTTAAGCGGACGCTTACTTTGGCTTGCCAAACCCTCAATACCTTGTTCAGAGTATCGCTTCCACCACTTGCGTAACGTTGGTCTTGAAATACCACATCTACGACAAACTAGACCAGCATCATTCGTGTCTTCAAATAATTTAATCCATCCGAGTCTTTGTTGAATTTCTTTGTTCATAGTCTCTGATTATATTGAAATGATGTCTATGAATCATACATATAAAAATAGCTCTAAAGCATTCCTATGAGCATTTAGAGCTATATATTGTAGCTAGAGTGAATCCATCAGTTAAAGACTACCACCCACACCTTTGAATTTTTCAACGAAGTTGGCTATTTTTTGGAAAACAGTCTGTTTTTTAGTAAGGTATTCAGGGTTTAACGGACTCATTTTGGGTAAGATATCATTGAGTTCAGTACCATTCTCACTGGCATATTCACGTTTGAGTGACGTTAAGATGTAGCGTTTTGCTGAGTCCGCGTTAAGATTTTCATCATCAATGAGAGCTTGGGCCTCTTTTTGTTGTTCAGCTTGGGCAAATTTAAAAAATTCGTCGATGATGTTAGCTTTATCTTTGATAGTATCTAAATTGGTGTGATTGATGAAATCCACGATTAGGCTTTCTTTAGCACGGTTGCCAATACTGGCTCGAATAACACGACGGATTTCTTCAACCAATTCGGCTTTGCTTTTAACCTTTTTGCTGTGTTCAAAGATTAACTCAAGAATATAGTCCAGATTGATTTCCTGAGATTTGAGCAAATCGATTTCAAAGACTACGTCATCCCAATCAATAGTGGCTTTATTCTGGTTATCAGCGTCTTTTTGCCGACGAATCCAATCTCGAATGTCGTTGTAACTGGATCGATAATCTTGAATAAGCCTTGCTGATGGTATTTCGATAGATTGCATGGTCTGAATATCATCATCAGTAAGATAGTAAGTTTGTTTAAAAGTTTCAACGGCTTCGGCATCGTTTATATCTAGCGTTTGAAGGGCTTGCAGTCCTGCAAATTCGTCATAGTTTTGTAGGATATTATCAGCTCGTAGGTATTCGCCGAACAGTTTGGCAAAGTCTCTTTTGTCTTTCTCGGTGACGATATTATCAGGGTCTGGGAAACGCTGTTGAAGCTCAGCGATTACGTCAAGGTAGCCACGGCACGCTTCTCCTGTGCTTGCGTCGGTGTAACCCTGCATATATTCGTCATAGCTTTTTTCAAGAACAACGTTTTTAGTGTTTTTATCGCCAAACAGGGTAATAGCATCGATAGTCGCCTGCTCTAGGTCACGAAAAGTCACGATATTGCCAAACGTTTTGGTGGCATCGTAAATGCGATTGGTACGAGAATACGCTTGTATCAGACCATGATAGCGTAAGTTTTTATCGACAAACAGCGTGTTTAGGGTCGGAGCATCAAAGCCTGTCAGAAACATCCCAACCACAATTAACAAATCAATTTTTTCTGCTTCTGGTAATGGTCTATTGTCGCTATTCTTGCCCTTGACTCGTTTGGATAGGTCTTTATAGTAATTTTCAAAGGATTTGCTTTCGGTGCTATAGTTGGTTTTAAACTGGGCGTTATAGTCGCTGATGGCTAAATCAAGAAATTCTTTAGCAGTGGCATCCATCGCGCTGGGTTCAAACGTTTCATCAACGATATCCCCCACTGCCGTTTGTTCTTCATTCGCTGTATAAGAAAAGATGGTAGCGACCTTTAAGGGATGTTCTAAGCCTCCTTTTACGGCACTGTGGAGCTGTTTAAAGGCGTTGTAATACAATTTGGCACTATCGACACTGCTGACGGCAAACATGGCGTTAAAGCCCTTATTTGACGCATTTAGGCGGTGGGTCTTTTGCTTGAAGTTGTTTAGGATATATTGGGCGATTTGTTTGATGCGTTCTGGGTGTTGCAAAGCCTGCTTATTTTCGGCAACGGTGAGCTTATCAAGGTCTTTTTCTTTTTCGATGGCTTTAAACTGTGGACGCACATCGTTGTAATCGACTTTGAACTTGAGGACTTTTTCATCACGAATGGCATCGGTAATCACATACGAGTGCAATTCACGCCCAAAAACGCTGGCGGTTGTTTCTGAGCCCAACGCATTTTTTGGGAAAATCGGTGTTCCTGTAAAGCCAAACTGATAAAACTTTTTGAATTTACGCTTCAGGTTTTTTTGGGCTTCACCAAACTGCGAACGATGACATTCATCAAAGATAAAAACTACCTGCTTATCATAAATCGGCAATTTATCTTCGCTTTTCATTAGGTTGTTAAGTTTTTGAATGGTAGTGACCACGATTTTATTATCATCGCTTGCCAAGTTTTCTTTCAGTTTGGCGGTACTGGTCGAGCCGTTTACGCTATCGGGGCTAAAACGTCGATATTCTTTCATGGTTTGATAATCCAAATCTTTCCTATCAACCACGAAAAATACCTTGTCAATAAACGGCAAGGCGGTGGCAAGTCGTGCCGCTTTAAAACTGGTCAATGTCTTGCCTGAGCCTGTGGTGTGCCAGATATAGCCGCCACTTTCGACCTTGCTCCAGTTTTTGGCATTAAAAGAACTGTTAATTTTCCATAAAATCCGCTCGGTGGCAGCAATTTGATAAGGTCGCATTATTAGTAACGTATTACTGACATCAAACACGCTGTAATGCAAAAGCACATTGAGTAAGGTTTTCTTCTCAAAGAATGTGGCGGTAAAGTCTTTTAAATCCTTGATGAGCGTATTGTCCGACCTTGCCCAGTTCATGGTAAAGTCAAAGCTGTTTTTATCTCGTTTGGTGGTATTGGCAAAATAGCGGGTATCCGTGCCGTTTGAAATGACAAAAATTTGTAGATATTTATACAGTGATTCGTCTTTGTTAAAGCTTTCTTTGCTATAGCGATGCACTTGGTTAAAGGCTTCTCGAATCGCTACGCCCCGTTTTTTGAGTTCGATTTGTACCAACGGCAAGCCATTGACCAAGATGGTTACGTCATAGCGGTTGCGGTGTTTGCCTGTTTGGCTAAATTGTCCGATGACCTGTAGTGAGTTGCGAGTAATGTTTTTTTTATCGAGTAAATAAATGTTTTGTCGGGGGCGATTATCGTCAAAAGTAAAGTCATGCACAAAGTCATCGTAGATTTTGCGGGTTTTGTCGATAATGGTATCGCTTGGGCGGTCTAGGTAATCGGTCAAAAAGCGTTGCCATTCGCTATCGCTAAAAGTGAGATTGTTGAGTTTTTGCAGTTGTTCACGGGCGTTGGCTAATAGTTTGTCGTGGGTGGTGATGTCTTTGCGGTATTCATAACCTTGGTTGGTCAGGTCGTCAATGAGTTCTTTTTCTAGGTCGGCTTCGGTCTGATAGCTGCCTGTCTGCTCGATTTTGGTGTATTTGTCGAGAACGATAAAGTGATTGGTTTCGGCGATGGGTTTGTAATTCGTACTCATAGTGGTATCTTTATGAATGGCTAATGATATGTGTATGTATTGATGTGTATATATTTATAATATACAGTTAAATGTATAAATCTATAGATATACTAAAATATCATCAAGTTAGTTGTATGTTAACTTATGGCTATCTATATATTGATGAGTATCAATGTATAAATTTATCTAACTACTAATAAATATATAAATTTAACTGTATATGTTTATATGTATACTATGAGGTATAAATATTTGTGTGTATGTATTTATATGTATGCTATTTTAATTTTTAGGAAAATCAATTAGTTGCTCTCGGTAGTATTCGTATTGCTGCTCACGTAGGGTGATTTCTTTGGGTAAGCCTTCGGTGATAGAGTGGGTTAGGGCTTCAAATTTATCTAAAATATTTACAATTCTTTTTTGCTTATCAAGCGGTGGGATAGCAATTTTAAACCTTATAGGACTTACGCAAAGACGACCGAAGGCGAGCGTAACTGCTCACGCAAATAATCACTGAGTAAACCCCTTTTAACCTGATATAAAGATTGTTTTAACCGTTTAGCCTGTCTGGCTAACTGCAGCCAAACCAGCATACAACAACAAATATGATTCCGCTGAATACGAGCCTTACGACACTGATTAGCTTCAATACCAGTGAGTTGTTTAAGTTCTCGGTGAAACTGCTCAATCTTCCAGCGGATGGCACACACCAATCGTGTGCCATCTGATGAATCCTGAGTGGTGTCATTGGTGACAATCCAGTCCGTGCGGTTTTCATTAACCACTACTCGGAACAGTTGCACTTTGTAATCTTTAGGAAAGGCATGTATTTTAATCAGTTTGCCATTTTGTTGCTCTTGGTCAGTCCAAGTTAATTCGTTGACTGCTTTGTAAGGGTTTACTCCTTTTGAATCATCGACTTTTCGATTGGATTTTAAAGGACAATAATAGATTTTTTGTAAGTTATCAATATACAGCATAATGTCTTTGGTGGCATACCATGTATCCATGAGCACATATTTGAATTTAATTTGTTTGTGTTCAATACTGTGCTGTAGCATGTCTTTTAGATGGTCAAGTTTGCTTTTGCCATCGGTGGTTTTGTCATAAATACGGTAATCAATGAGCCAGTATTGTTCGGTCTTTGGATTGACATAGATACAGTTAACGATGCAGATGCCTTTAATAATGCGATGGGCGTTGCCACTGTATTGGCGATTAACCAATTCGATTTTGTGACTATGATTTTTATCGAGTATGCTGTCATCAAAGATAAGATAGCCATCGTCGTCTAATACGATGTCGTCTTTGACTTTTTCCCATACGAGCTTGGGTTTTAGTTTGTCATGACGTAGGTATCGATTGATGCGGTCATGACTAATTGATTCAGGATGATGTTCTGCGTAGTTGGTAAGGGTGTAATTGGTTTGGCTTACCAGTAAATATTGACAGTAGTCTAAGCGGGTGATAGCTTTTTTCTTCATCTCTTTATGCTATAGTGAAAACTGAATTATATCGAACAGGGTCGTTCGTGGTAGGCCTGTCGAACCATAACGACCGTTACCCTTAGACAAGCTCAGGGCAAACGGTGCTTACTATAATTTAGGATTGACTATACTATATTTTTATCCGCTTTCGCAAAATTTTATGCTTTTTGCGTAAGTCCTACCTTAAAAATTTTTCTGCATTCAACCTAGTAACTTTTGTGCCATGTGCGTATTTTTCTTTATATTTCTGAAACTCAGTGGTTTGCAAAAGATAAGTTAAGTATTTTGTATCAAGTTCAGTATTTGGGCGAAAGGCAAACATATCACCAGAAATAGCTATTTCATTGCCTAACCAACCTAAAGGTTTCATAACGTCCTGTATATTTTCACTTGTACCAGCAAGTAGCACGTCACCATTTTGAGCCTTTTTTAATTTCTTAGCCAAATTTTCAGAAACAAAAGATTTGGTCTTATCTGCAAATGTGCCATAAAAAGTATAAATTTGCCCGTAATGAATTGCAGGAAATCCATCTTCTGTAAAATCAGATTTCTGCAAACCATTACCACGAATTAATTGTCCAAGTTCACCCAAACTTTTCCAATTAATTTCATCACTGGAAAACGAAAGCAATTTATCACGGTAATATTGATATTGCTTTTCTCGCATGTTAAGCTCGGCTGTAAGCTCGGCTGTAAGCTCGGCTGTAACGGCTGTAAATGTGTCCAAAATTCGTACAATCTCGGCTTGAACGTCAAGCGGTGGGATTGGAACTTGGATTTTTTTAAACCTTTCCTTAGAGATATTAAAACGAGTAACGCCACTTGCTGTACGTGCAATTTGTGTACGCATTAAGTCACCACGAAATAAAAATTTAGTGAACTCTGGCATTAATTCAACATCATCATTAAATCTTAAACCAAATGAAAAACTGTTTAAATAAATTTTTTCAATTGGATGTTCTGTAACAACTGATGAAATTCCCGCTTCAGCTTGAGTTTCTGATGAACCCGTAAATAAAATATCACCATGTTTTATGAAATGTTGTTTTTCATTGTCATTAGCTTTTACAGTACCAAGATTTTGTAAATCCACCGCCAAATTTGCAAAAATATTTTTATAACTTACATATTTGGCGTTACCGTTTTCAAAATCAGCTTTATTTTTTCCAGTCAAACCACCGTATAAAACAGAAACATCCCCAAGCGTTTTCCACTCAACTTTTTGCCCTTTTAACAACTTATTCAAAATCGCACTCACGCCCCTGCCTCCGCCATCATTCTATCAATATCCGCAAAGGCATTTTCCAATCGCTCAATATGGTATAACTCATACATATCCACGATAAACTGCGTAATCCCTAACGATTCCCACATTGCCAAAACCTTTTGAGCCGAAACCTGTCGATACTCAGCATAACGCTCTAACAAATAAATAAAAAATGCGTATTCCTTGCTCATACTTCATCCGCCCGTAAATACAGTGAATTGCGTGGATTGCCTGTCACTTGCTCACTTTCCCACATATCAAAAATAATCAAGGGACTTACCTTGTATAACTCAAGCTCTGGGTCTTGTAACATGGCATAGGTTTCAGAGCTGATAAACGCCTTAATCGCTTGCAATTCATCAAAACCGTATTTTTCAACGATATGTTGCACCACATGACGGTCAAAAAAATCTAATGTTCGGGCTGATACAGCGTTCATACGATTTTGCTCCCCTGATAAGTCAAATAGCCTAAGCTAATCTCACTACAAAACGCATATTGGTCAGTCAAATTCTGCGGTAATAAACGCCGAACCGCTTCTTCTTGGGTGTATCTGCCATCCATATAATCATCAATGACAGGTAAAGTGGCATCATTAGCAACAGGACCAATCACGATATCAAAATCAAAAAGTTTTAACGCTTTGCGATTATTAACGACAAATTCGAGCCAATCGGCATCGGCGTTTTCAAAGTGCATCAAATTTAAAGCAATCGCACGCTCTTCATCAAAGGAATAAATATTGATAATGGCTTGTCCCTGTTGACGTCTTTTAAAAACCAGTTTCGCCCAGCGTTCCGCTTGAGCATAGCTACTGGTCAAATAAAATCCACAACCAAAATCTAAGGCTCGTAAATTGGGTAAAATCTTTGGCATATCGACAGCGACATTGCTACCGTGATAGAGTGTTATCATGCCTCAATCTCCGCCACAATTGCATCAATCTCTTTGCGTAACCTATCAATATTGGCAACCGTCTGGGCAAGTTCGGCATTTAATGTTTGAATATCAATCACTTCACGGGTGTCTTCGGCTTCCACATAGCTACTCACCGCTAAATTGTAGTCATTTTCGGCAATCTCACGATTTTCGACCGACTTGGCAAAATAGGGAATATCTGTTTTGCTGGCGAAAACATCGATAATCTGGGCAATATGGTCATCGGTTAGCGTGTTAGTATTGGTTTCTTTTTTAAACAACTTACTGGCATCAATAAACTGGGTTTTATTATCGGCTTTATGTTTTGATAAAACTAGAATATTTACCGCAATCGACGTACCAAAAAACAAGTTGGGGGCAAGTGAAATCACCGTTTCGACAAAGTTGTTATCGACCAAGTATTGTCGGATTTTTTGTTCCGCACCGCCACGGTAGAAGATACCTGGGAAAGAGACAATCGCCGCCCGTCCTTTACTCGATAAATATGCCAAGGCGTGCAGAATAAAGGCAAAATCTGCCTTTGACTTAGGAGCCAGTACGCCCGCAGGGGCAAAACGCTCGTCATTAATTAGCGTTGGGTCATCGCTACCCACCCATTTGACCGAGTAGGGGGGATTCGACACAATCACATCAAACGGTTTATCATCGCCAAAATGGGGCTCAAGTAGGGTGTCGCCGAGCATGATATTAAACTTGTCGTAATTGATATTATGCAAAAACATATTCATACGAGCCAGATTGTAGGTCGTGTGATTGATTTCTTGTCCAAAAAAACCTTCCTCAATGATATGCTCATCAAATTGCTTTTTGGCTTGCAATAATAGCGACCCCGAACCCGCCGCAGGGTCATAAATCTTATTTACGGTTGTCTGACCATGTAATGCCAGTTGAGCAATCAATTTAGAAACGTGTTGTGGGGTAAAAAATTCACCGCCTGATTTGCCTGCATTGGCAGCATAGTTAGAAATCAAAAATTCGTACGCATCACCAAACAAATCAATATGATTGTCTTCAAAATTACCAAAATCTAAATTTTCCACACCTTTTAGCACGGCCGCAAGGCGTTTATTTTTGTCTGCGACTGTATTACCTAAACGGCTACTGGTGGTGTCAAAATCGCCAAATAACCCTTTAATATCAGGTTCGGAAGGGTAGCCTAGGGCAGACGCTTCAATATCTGAGAAAATATTGGCTAAATCCGTATTTAAACTGTCATTGGTGTTAGCATTTTTCGCCACATTGCTAAATAGCTGACTGGGATAAATAAAATAGCCTTTGGTCTTAATCGCATCATCTTTGATACTGGCTAAAATAGGACTGTCATCGGGGAATGTGGCGTAATTGACGCTATCGTCACCCCCTTCGATATAACTAGCAAAATTCTCACTGATAAAGCGATAGAATAACGCCCCCAACACATACTGCTTAAAATCCCAACCATCGATAGAACCGCGCACATCATTAGCAATTTGCCAAATACGACGTTGCAGCTCTGCACGTTGCAAAATAGCGGTCATAATATATCCTAAAAATAAATATTAACTTGATGGCTGACTTTCAGCGACAGGTTTCTCGAAAATAAACACATCTTTGGGCTCGCAATCCAAATAAATGCACAACTTATCTAACGTCTCAAAATCAATCCGAGAGGATTCATTATTAAAAAGCCGATAAAGCGTTGTCCGATTTACACCCGAATCACGCTCTGCATCTGCAACACGGAGCCCACGTTGGGCAAAAAGCACAGGTAAATTCAACTTAATCATAGAAAAACCAGATAAATGACAAAAAATGCTTGACTTAGTTTTCTTTATGTTTTAATTTATTTCCTGTAGAGAAAACAAAATTAAATATAAAGAAAATTATATTTTCTTTTGATTTACTATTATCGCATAGGAATGAATAATTTACCAAAAATTATCCCACAAGGAGCACAAAAATGCACCCAAACCCCGTCATCCAACACCTCTATGATCAACTTGACCAAAGAAAAAACCGCCAACAGCAAATTAATAAGCTTACAAGCCAACTAATCAAAGAACAGCGGATACAACCAGGTGACAACCTTTACCTGTTTCTAGGACTCATCAAACGCTGCAACAACACCCAAGCCATTCAAACATGGATTTCAGAAATATTAGACGAAATAGACGTAAACGACGACCAAGAAAAATACCAACAACTTGAACATAAATTTCTAAAACTTATGCCAGAAATAGCATAGAACAAGTCCCTTTAACAACCGCTAAAACCACAAGGCTAACCTAAAAAAAGGACCATCATATGGACTACAAATACCTCGCAAAAAACCACATCAGTGAACAACAAACCATCATTGTGCGTGACTACTTTGAAACCCCACTAGAGACTCACGGCAATCATTTAGATCACATCACACATATCTGTCAGTATTACAACATCAGTGCACCGTTACTAAGGATAATGGTCAGCCACTTCAAAATCTATGACACCCAAACCCACTGTAGAGAGTGCAACATCATGCGACAAATCTACGAACCGACCTATAACTATCAGAACCAAAAATTCAATTGGATATGCGATGACTGTCACCAATTTATCCAACAGCCATTTGACAGCAATTTTTCAGCAGAACAATTCTATAATGAAGACTATGATTGTCCCTTCTAAAATCTTATCGGCTAAAATCATTTTATGAATGCCATCATAAAAAAAACATAAAGATCTTGCTTAAAAAAGACAGCTAACGAAAATGAACTGGCTGTCTTTTTCAAAAGAACCATCTCAAAAATATTTAACCCACAATAGACCCACACTAAAGATTCCACCAAAAAGATTGTACCGATCCAACCAAATTCACTAATAATTTCTACTATCTTTAGCAAATCATACTCTCTTTCAAATAATTAAAAGAATAGGGAAGGATTTATCGAAAACAAATTTATCCTACATAGAAAGTCTCACAACCCACCAAAGAACTATCACTAACTCAGATACAGAACTGCATCAATTCCATGAGATGACAACCAAAAATTAGTATGCTAACCTAACCAATATAAATGAAAAAAAATTGGCATAGCCAGCACATGCATAGACACCAAATTTACTAACGTAAATTGACTGTCTCTGCGTCCTGGCAAAGGGGGCTTGCCCCCTTTTGAAACCCCAAGCACCCATTTATCGCTTCACATAGTTGCGATTAAAATGGGTGCTCATTGGGGAGACCCCAAACCCCCTTTAACCAAAAATGGACTTCATAAAAAATAGATAGGCACTAAAAATGGCACAACAATCAGCCGAAAAAAAGCAAAGCCATGACAAAGTATCGGTAAAAAACTCATTAAAAAAACTACGAGATAAGCGGCTTAACATTCGCTTTAGTGACGAAGAATTTTCTATGCTCGAAGCCAAAGCTGAAGGGATGAGTTTGGCTCGCTATGCTCGTGCAATTTTAACTAAGGGAAAGGTGACAAGACGTGAACGGGATTTTCCGACGATTGACCCAAGACTATTACAACAACTGCACGCTATGGGTAAAAATTTAAATCAACTGGTGCGTTATACCCATGAGCAAGCCAATGCCAAACGTCCGATTGATACCCTAAATTTAGCACTAGCCATTGATAATATGGCTGAACAATTGGCTGGGTTAAAAGCCCAGTATCAAGTCAAAAAAAATTACTTTACTGCGGGGGAAGGTGAGGATCATGCGACTGAAGACATTGATGATTCTATTGCTATGCCAATGGAAGTTTCACACTAAAAAAGGGCAAGCTAAATAACCTTGTGACTGGGTGATACTGTGCTATTGAAATTCTTTAAACGAGGCGGCACTGATGATGACAGGCGCACATTAGGGGGCAGTGCCGTAAAACATTATTTACTCGGGACTCACACTCAACCGCGTGACAAAGCCCGTTTGCTATTGGGTGATGCTGATGAAGTCACTGAGATTATTAATGGCTTGCCATTTGCCAAAGTTTATACCTCAGGCTGTCTAAGCTTTCATGAGGATGACAAACTCACCGAAGCTCAAAAGTTTGACATCATGGCCGACTTTGAAGCCATGATGTTTGTTGGTCTTGAACCGTATCAATACACCAGTTATTGGGTTGAACATACGGATAAAGGTCGGGTCGAGCTTAACTTTGTCTTTCCTAATGTTGAGTTGATATCGGGCAATCATCTACAAGTCTATTATCACAATCGTGATTTGAACCTTGTTAATAGCTGGAAAAATTTGACCAATGATAAGTATGGTTTTATCAATCCTTCTGATTTAGAAAACCGTCGGGATGTGACTCCCAGTATTGGTCCAAATCTGTTGAAAGACTGGGATCAGTCGAATAAGCAAAAAATTATCGATAAGCTCAAACACTACCAAAGCATTGAGGATTTTAAACAACAACTCACCGATGTGGTACTAACTCAAGCGGCATTGCGACAACAAACCGATGAGCCTTTAACCTGTCAAGATGACGTTGCAAAATTGCTTGAAGACTTCGGTTTCGAAATCTCTCGCAGAGGCAAAGACAGTATCAGTATTAAAAACCCTGACCCCACCAAAAAAAATATAAAACTTAAAGGTGTCATTTATGAGCGAGACGTCACCCAATCCATTATTAGCTACATTGCACAACGCACAGGCCCAAACCAATCAGCAAATCCAATCCCAGCAGGAACAAGAGAAGACCAGCTTAGAACAGCAGAAACAATTTTTCCAAGCGAGCTTGAAAAACGTCGAGAACGACATTATCAGCGGTATGACGAAAATTTGCGAGCTGCTCGAGCAGTATCAAAAGAGCAGTCGAAGCTTAAGCGACAGTCATCTAAAGCAGCATCAAAGCTGGCTCAATCAGACCTGTCAGACCTTGGAGAGCGCCAAACAGGCCTTGCTTGGGATGTTGGAGCAAATGGATCAGCTCAAGCAGCAGACGAGCGACGATTATCAGCGCATTCAAACTCACCTGACGGAGCAGGGCAATCAACTGCATCAAGCCATAACCAACGAGACAAGAACCACCCTGCAGCATCACCAACAGCAGCAACAAACCCTACGGGCGCAGATGGAGGCGAATCATCAAGCGGATATCGAAGCTATCGAGGACAGCCAACAACAGAGCAGGGCGCTGATTGGGCAAATGGCACGCAACAAACTGCGCCTAGGAATCGTGATGGGCAGCCTATTGGGGGGATTGATACTGCTGATGCTGATTCTGACTCTGATGAATTACAGCCAGTACCAGGATTGGCAAGAGACCAAGATCTTGGTCGACCAAAGTCAAAAGGAGCTAAGCTTACTCAATCAACAAATCAATCGTACACCACTTCAATATCAAGCCCAAGCCCTTACGGATATCCAGGCGGTGTATGGTGGTGGTATCAATATCACTCCCAAAAATCCAAAAAACGCCGTGTGTCAGAACAACGGTTTTGGCTATCCGACTTTATTTATCAGCCAAAACCCGTATTACCGTCCCAATTAGAGAAAAATAACCATGCAACCCATTACCACCCAACAACTCATTACCGAGAGCTTAAACAAGCTGTCGAGCGATTTGTACAGCCAAGTGAGCCAGACGCTCAACCAACTCAAGCAGCAGCAACCGCAGACAATCGACAAGATGGTACAAAAACATCTGGAATTGATGTTGCCCAGCTTATATCAACAACTGTTAGTACACCTCGACCAACAGATACAGCAAAAAACCCAGCAACACAACCAGCAAATCAGCGACTACTTGACCGAATTAGACAAGCTACAGACCGCCGAGATAGCAACACTGAAAAAAGGACAAGAAGAATTTCAAAACTTGCAAGACAAGATCCAATCAACCTTGACCCGCTTGGATGTTATACAAATCGTCGACGAAAGCGAGTTCGAAAAGTCACTGACAGATTTAAAGGCTTCGATAAAGACATTACAGAGCAGTATATCGCAGAGCAACAGCGAGCAGCAAAGCTTAGAAAGCTTAATCAGCGAGCTGGAAACGTTAAAAACGGATTTAGTGGACAAAGTGAGCGAATTGACAAAGTTGCAGTCGGATTTAACCAGTTACACAATGCAGTTAAAGCAATTATTGAGTTGATCATCAATTTACTCAAACAATTATTTAATAGCCTAAGCAATCAATTTAGCAATGTGGTTAAAATCAATACTGAGACCAAGCAGCCATTATCGCCTCAACAGAAAACCAATTATGTTAATAGCCGTCCACAGAGTTTGGGCTGGTATAATGAGCTCAAAGATGAAGTTAAAACGCTGCCAAAAGAGCGCAAAAATGATAACGTACCAAGATTTAGAATGAGATAATGTGAGACAAGAAAGATTGGTATTTAACATAATCAAAGTTGGGAGTAGTAAAAAACTTATGATCAGTATAGTTTGTGACTTTTTTATGGATAATAAGTTATTACAGAAGGGTGGCTAAACGACTATTTCTTTAAAAGATGGATTTAGAAAAATTTTAAATGTAGAAACCCAAAACTATGTTTGGGTTTCTAATAAGAGATAAAATAATCAACAAAAATTATATTATACGATTTTACAAGCCTCCTCAAAAGCCAATCTTGGCAAGCGTGAATACTGTTTCTCTTTTTCACCGTAGCCTATATTAATTAATAGATTAGATTTCCACTGAGTACCTGCTAGGAAGGTGGCATCAACCACATTGATTTGAAAGCCAGACATCGGGCCTGTATCGAGTCCCAAGCTACGACAAGCCATAATCAAATAAGCCGCTTGCATCGAGCTGTTACGAAAGGCGGTCTCTTTTGCCATCTCGGGGCTAGAGGTAAACCATGATTTAGCATCGGTATGGGGGAATAGTTGAGGGAGTTTTTCGTAAAAAGATTCATCATAGGCGACAATCACAGTGACAGGGGCATTCATGGTTTTTTCAACATTCCCTGAAGACAGAGCAGGTTTTAATCTTTCTTTGGCTTCGGCAGATTTGACAAAGACAAAGCGAGCGGGCGAACAATTAGCCGATGTTGGACAGAGCTTTACCAAGTCATAAAGTTGTTGCAATATCTCATCTGAAACTGGTTTGTCTTGCCAATGGTTGAATGTTCTAGCTTGATGAAATAATTGATTTAAACTTTCATCGCTAAGACTTTGATTATATACAGACATTTTTTTATCCTTTTTCTATTTAGTTAGGTTAAAAGTTAACTAGATTAAAAATTTTAAAATCGTTTGATTCATCATTGTTGGTTGAGTGACGGTGCTAGCATGACCACCTGTCGCCATCAGGTTAAATTTGGCATGGGGCATATTTTGAGTCAGTGATAGGCCCCGTTGCCAAGGCACTAAGGTGTCATCGGCATTGCTTATCACTAAAGTTGGATGATTGACGGTTGCTGCGGTTGTTTTGGGTTGGTAGGCTTTTAAGGAGTTTAAGCGAGCCAGAACATTGGGTATGGGTGCGAATTTTACAATGGCTTGATTTTCTTGTTCGGTTAAAATTTGGGCATTTTCTGAAATCCACTGCGGTGGGTATAAAAAAATGGCTTGGGCCTTAACATATGCCTCAATACCTGTATGCTCAAGTAAACTTTGACGTAAATTAAAACATTTTAGGGTATAAAAATCGAGTTCATCCCAAGGATTGAGCAAAACCAATTTTTCTAATAATTGAGGCGCTTGGGCTGCGACCTCTAATCCAATAAAAGCACCGAGTGCATGACCGACAAAATGACAACTGGATAAATTGTTACACTTTAAAATGTCAACAAGTTCAGTCGCTAAATCTTTGAGCTGATAGTTAGAAGACAATAACTCGCTATCTTGCTGCACGCCTTGTTGGTCATAACATAACACCTGAAAATGTTGGGTAAAAAAGTCAATTTGCGGTTGCCAAAAATTCGCATGACCGCCTAAACCAGAGCTAAAAACCAGCGTTTTTGTAATAGATTTATCGTTACAGGGAAAAATTTCTACTGTCATACATTCTTGCCTTTATCCATTTTTAATGACTAATCAACTAAAAATGAACTATTCAAGAATCATACCAATACTAACGTGGGTGAAAACACCTTTGCTAAGGGATTAAACTATCAACCAATAATTGAAAGCTGGTTTGTTTTGCCTCAGTGGTAAATTTTTTATTGGATAAAGTCTTACCCACGACGGCGTCAGTCTGCACAGCAAAATCCGCATAATGCTGGGTTACCGCCCAAATATGAAAAATAAGATGATAGGGAGAGACGGCTTTTAGTTTCCCTTGTTCTATCCATGTCTCGATGACCTGAACCTTTTGCTTAACCAGTTTTTTAAGTGGTCCTTTTAATACGTTCATCAAATGCGGGGCTCCCTGCATAATTTCTAGGGCATATAGCCTTGAAGATTCGGGGTTATTTTTGGATAGCTCATATTTGACGGCAATATAATTTTTCAAAGCCTCTTTTGGCTCTGCTTTGGTTTCCAGTCCAGCAAGTGGCGTTAACCATTCTGTCAACACATCTTCTAAAACGACAACATATAAATCTTCTTTATTATCAAAATAATACAATAAATTAGACTTTGACATATTGGCTTTTTTGGCAATCGTTTCAATGCGGGCTCCATTAAGCCCCAATTGAGAAAATTCGACCAAGGCAGCTTGTAAAATCTCTTTGCGTTTGAGACTTGTTTTATCAGTTTCTGGATTGATTGCGTTTTTCATAACAATTGCCTTATTCGTTTAAATCTTAAGCTTTGTTTGCAGATTTATAACAACATTATCTATTAAATTTCACCAAAAAATCACCTTTACCTTGCACCTGTTTGAAGCATATGCACAAATATGATGAATGAATTTGACCATTTGGTCAAATTTAAATTTTATAAAATTTGCATAAAATATTGATTTTAATAGTATTAAATATTGGCACGCTAAATGCAATAGAGAAAATATGAGAAATTTTGATTTCATAATTTTTTTCATAACCCCAAAATTCATTTATACAAGCATTCTTAGAAGAAGGAAGGTAACAATATGAAAGTAGGTATCTTTTGTCCGATTGGTAACAACGGTTGGCTTATTTCAAAAAATGCACCACAGTACAAACCTACGTTTGAATTAAATAAAGAAATCGTACAACGTGCTGAACACTATGGCTTTGATTTTGCCCTGTCGATGATTAAATTGCGGGGCTTTGGTGGCGAAACCGAATTTTGGGATTATAACTTAGAAACCTTTACCTTGATGGCAGGTTTAGCCGCCGTCACCTCAAAAATAAAAATCTACGCAACTGCCGCAACGCTAGTCATGCCACCTGCGATTGTCGCTCGTATGGCGTCAACCATTGACTCGATTTCAAATGGACGTTTTGGTTTAAATGTGGTAACAGGTTGGCAAAAACCTGAATATAGCCAAATGGGTATGTGGCCAGGGGAGGAGTACTTTGGCAAACGCTATCAATATTTATCCGAGTATGTCCAAATTTTAAGACAACTGTTTGAAACAGGGCAGTCTGATTTTAAAGGCGAATTCTTTAACATGGATGATTGCCAAGTCAAACCTATGCCACAAGCGGACATGAAAATCATTTGTGCAGGTCAATCCGATGATGGTTTAGCCTTCTCAGCAAAATATGCCGATTACAACTTTGTGTTTGGTAAAGGCTTAAATACCCCAACTGCTTATGCACCCATTAACGACCGCTTAAAAGCCCAAACCGATAAAACAGGTCGTGATGTCTCGACTTATGTACTGTTTATGGTCATCGCCGATGAAACGGATGAAAAGGCTCAGGCTAAATGGCAAAGCTATAACGAAGGGGCAGATATGGAAGCAATTGCTTGGTTACAAGACCAAGGTAGCAAAGATAAGACTTCGGGCAGTGATACCAATATTCGCCACATGGCGTCAAGCGTGTCGCCTGTCAATATCAATATGGGTACGCTGATGGGTTCATACGAGAAAGTCGCCAGTATGCTCGATGCAATCGCTGAAATTAAAGGCACGGACGGTATTCTTTTGACTTTTGATGATTTTATCCAAGGCGTTGAGGACTTTGGTACTCGCATTCAACCTTTGATGAAAAGTCGCATTGATGTGGATAGTCCAATTGCTAGTCAAGTCAGCAAATCAGTGGCTTAAGGAGCAATAAAATGAATTCTGAATCTATCGTTTGTGCAAATTTTACTTCAGAAACTGCACCTGTGTTAAAAGCTGAGCCAGAGTCTATCAAACTAGATCCAGCCCAAACGGCTCTCATCATTGTCGATATGCAAAATGCTTATACCAGTATGGGTGGCTATTTGGACTTGGCAGGGTTTGATGTGTCTAAGACTACCCCTGTCGTTGCCCAAATTAAAAAAGCCATTGATATTGCTCATAAAGCAGGTATCCAAGTTATCTTTTTTCGTAATGGTTGGGATGAGAATTATGTGGAAGCAGGCGGTGAAGGCTCACCGAACTTTCATAAATCAAACGCCCTAAAAACCATGCGACAAAAACCAGAACTCAATGGCAAGCTGTTGGCAAAAGGTGGTTGGGACTATGATTTAATCGATGAGTTGTCGCCCAGTAAAGATGATATTGTTATTGATAAACCCCGTTATAGCGGTTTTTACAATACCAGTCTCGATAGCATGTTGCGTGTCCGTGGTATCCGTAATTTAATTTTTACAGGCATTGCCACCAACGTTTGTGTTGAATCCACCTTGCGAGACGGCTACTTTTTAGAGTATTTCGGCATTTTATTGGATGATGCGTGTTATCAAGCAGGCCCTCGTGAAGCCCATGACGCCACACTTTACAACGTCAAAACCTTTTTTGGTTGGGTGAGTAATGTCGCAAATATGGAATCCTGTTTTCCATAAAAAATAAATAAAATCAATTATTAACAAATAAACAACTCAATATAAGGAATTTTATCATGGCAAAAACAGTCATTATCCCAGAAGGCACTGGCAAACCATTAGCACCCTATGTACCTGCTACCAAAGCAGACAATATTGTGTATGTATCAGGGACGCTTGCGTTTGATGAAAACAATAACGTGGTGCATGTTAGTGATGCGGCAGCTCAAACCCGTCATGTATTAACCACGATTCAAAAAGTGATTGAAACAGCAGGCGGCACAATGGACGATGTGACTTTTAATTCTATTTTTGTAAAAGACTGGGCGGATTATGCAGCGGTTAATACGGTATATGCCGAATTTTTCCCAAATGACAAACCTGCTCGTTTTTGTATTCAATGTGGTTTAGTTAAACCTGATGCGTTAGTCGAAATCGCTTCTATTGCCCATGTTGGCTAAATAACTTTAACTAAAGGTGGCTTTGACCGAAGGTGTTGTCAATTAATCATCTAGTGTAAAAAATTACCGCTTTAATCTTAACCCAAGCATAGCAATCACCCATTTCCATTTCTATGCTTGGTGTGCAGGGGAGACACCATGAATTCATTAAATATTGAAAAAGCTTTGGGTGGGACCGCTAGAATTAAGAGTGATTCAACCCAGTTATTAAAACCCAAACTGAATGAAACCCAGCAAAATTATCGTAATGCAATGAGTAATTTAGCGGCTGCGGTAAATATTATTACAACGGATGGTGCTGCTGGTAAGGCCGGATTTACCGCTTCTGCGGTATGTAGTGTGACCGATACGCCACCCACCTTGTTAGTGTGTCTGAATAAAAATGCCTCTGTTTATCAAACCTTTAAAAATAACAAAGTGTTGTGCGTGAATACCTTGGCGTTAGAACATAAAGAGTTGAGTAATCTGTTTGGTGGTAAAACGCCCATGCCAGAACGTTTTGCTCAAGGTAATTGGACGACCTTAACAACAGGCTCACCTGTACTTGAAGATGCTATTTTATCCTTTGACTGTGAAGTTAAAGCCATTAACACGGTCGGTACGCACGATATTTTCATCTGTGAAGTGGTGGATATTCGACATAAACCTGAATCGCAAAGCTTGGTTTATTTTAACCGAGATTATCATCAATTAAGTAAAGTCAATCATTAGCTACTTAACTCAAACATAGGGGGCAATATGGAAAATTGGTTTGTAAAATGGCGACCTTATCA
The DNA here is from genome assembly GCF_001553955.1 of Moraxella osloensis. Taxonomy (NCBI): domain Bacteria; kingdom Pseudomonadati; phylum Pseudomonadota; class Gammaproteobacteria; order Moraxellales; family Moraxellaceae; genus Faucicola; species Faucicola osloensis. Next base: position 3,222 of record NZ_CP014236.1, on the reverse strand, counting down.
AGGTAATATCGAGACGACACCTGTCAAGATTGATGAATATTTACCCATGGGTAAAAATATCATTTTAGGAGCTCAGCACGCTTTTGCTATGTTTGGTGCGACGATTCTTGCACCCTTGCTAATGGGGTTTGACCCAAGCTTAACCATGATGATAACCGGCTTTGGCACGATTTTGTTCTTTTTAATAACAGGCGGCCATGTACCTAGCTACTTGGGTTCAAGTTTTGCCTTTATTGGGGCGGTTGCTGCGGCAACAGGTTATAGTGGTACAGGGGCTAACCCAAATATTGAACTGGCATTGGGCGGTACCATCGTTTGTGGCATTTTATATGCCATTGTCGGTTTGATTGTTATGAAAACGGGTACAGATTGGATAGAGCGACTGATGCCACCTGTGGTGACGGGTGCGATTGTGATGATTATTGGCTTGAACTTAGCCCCTGTTACAATCAAGAGTGTGTCAGGCAGTAATTTTGATGCTTGGATGGCATTAGTGACCGTGCTTTGCATTAGCTCAGTAGCGGTATTTACCAAAGGTATGGTACGTCGACTGTTGCTATTGGTGGGTTTGGTAGTTTCTTATATTATTTACTTTTTGGTCGCCAATGTGATGGGACTCGGTAAACCCATTGACTTTGCACCAGTTGCCAATGCGGCTTGGTTTGGTTTACCAACTTTTCATCATCCTGTGTTTCAAACCAACGCTATTTTGATGATTGCCCCTGTGTTTATTATTTTGATTGCTGAAAATTTAGGGCATTTTAAAGCCGTTGGTGCAATGACAGGACAAAATATTTCACCTTACATGGGTCGAGCATTTTTAGCGGATGGGGTATGTACCACGCTTTCTGCCTCAATAGGCGGCACAGGTATGACCACTTATGCGGAAAATATTGGCGTTATGGCTGCCACCAAAATTTATTCTACCGTGGTATTCGTGATTGCAGGGGTGTTTGCTATTTTATTGGGCTTATCACCGAAATTTGGTAGCTTGATTAGCACGATTCCTGTGGCGATTTTAAGCGGTGCGTCGATTGTGGTATTTGGTTTGATTGTGATTGCAGGGGCAAGAATTTGGCTAAATGCCCATATCGATTTTAGTAAAAATAGCAATATGTTTGTCGCTGCCGTACCAATTATCATGGGTACAGGTAACTACTCACTACATATTGGTAGTTTTGATTTGGGCGGTATCGGTACCGCAACCTTTATTGCTATTTTGATGAATGTACTTTTCAGTTTTTCAAAAGAAGAGCCTGCTATCAATAGTACAAGTGATACCAAAAACATTGAATCGACTAATTGGAATGCTGAACCAGCATTGAGTGTTACTAAAACTCACTAGGGGGCTTCTTGGAGTTATTCAATAAACAAAATAATTCATGATAAAAATAGGTATGAATAAAAACTTAAGGTAAGGCATTTGTTAATGCAATGTCTTACCCATAGATATACGATAAAGGTAATATAAAATGAACACGATTGATGAGATTATTCAAGATATTAAACAAGGAAAAATGGTTGTTATTTTGGATGATGAAGACAGGGAAAATGAAGGCGATTTGGTGATGGCGGCATCTTGTGTCAGACCAGAGGATATTAACTTTATGATTACTCACGCTCGAGGACTTGTGTGCTTGACCTTAACCCCTGAACAATGTTCTAAATTAAACTTACCTTTGATGTGCCGAAATAATCAGTCGCAATTTAGTACCAATTTTACGGTTTCGATTGAAGCTGCCAAAGGCATAACCACTGGTATTTCTGCTCTTGATAGAGCAAAAACCATTCAAGCAGCCGTCTCACCCAATGCAAAAGCAACAGATGTGGTGAGTCCAGGTCATATTTTCCCTATCATGGCAAAACCCAATGGTGTACTGCAACGTAATGGGCATACCGAAGCAGGCTGTGATTTAGCAAGATTGGCTGGATTACACCCATCTGCCGTCATCGTTGAAATCATTAAACCTAATGGTGAAATGGCTCGGCGTGACGATTTGATAGCATTTGCCAAAAAACACGATTTGAAAATAGGCACGATAGCTGATTTGGTTAAGTATCGTAAACGTGAGGAAATAAGTGCGTTTAGTCATAAGCAAACAAATATGACTCACTATGCAGGTAGTCGCCTTTATTGTTAATTCAATATTATTTTATAGAAGTTAGGTTTGCTATTTTTAACCCTGAAATACCTAATAGAGTGCTGGTGCAATTAAAACAAGTGAGAGTAAAAATGAATATTTTAGTGACAGGCGTAACGTCAGGGTTTGGTAAAGCGATTGCTGAATTACTTATTTCAAAAGGTAATACTGTTATCGGAACGGGCAGACGCCAAGAAAAACTGGAGAAACTTAAAGCCCAATTTTCTACACAAGGGCAAGGTGATAAATTCATTCCAATGAACTTTGACATATCCGATTTAGCCACAACAAAAACTGCTTTACAAAGCCTGCCACAAGATTTTCTCGCCAATATTGATGTACTTATTAATAATGCAGGACTTGCTTTAGGATTAGAGCCAGCAGACAAAGCGAATTTTAATGATTGGCAAAGAATGATTAATACCAACGTATTGGGATTGGTTCATCTTACCCATGAGATTCTCCCCTTTATGACCGCTAAAAACAGCGGATATGTTATTAATATCGGTTCAACAGCAGGTAATCATCCCTATTTTGGGGCAAACGTGTATGGAGCGACCAAGGCATTTGTTCGACAGTTTAGTTTAAATTTACGGGCCGATCTAGTGGGCAAAAAAGTACGTGTCACTAACTTAGAGCCTGGACTATGTGGTGGTACAGAATTTAGTAATGTCCGTTTTAAAGATGATTATGATAAAGCATCTGCTGTGTATGAAGGTGTGGAGTATATCCAACCAACTGACATTGCCAATATTGTAGCATGGCTGGTTGAACAACCTGAGCATCTAAATGTCAACGAATTAGAACTTATGCCTACTGCTCAGACCTTCGCAGGGTTGACTGTTGTTAAAGATTTATGAGTCAATAGAATCCTCAGTATTGAAGATAATTTAAAAGAACAACACCGATAATGGAATTTAATAAACTTTACTTTATAAATAGTTAAATGCTTGTGAGATTAAAGTTTGACAGGCATTTAATTTTTGAAATTTAGAATTTTTCTTTTGTAAATATTTGGTTTTAAATAAATTATTTAACATAAAATAAATTGTGCGAAATTATATATGCTAGCTAATAATTT
>NZ_CP014235.1 GCF_001553955.1 Moraxella osloensis | reverse complement strand
GGATAGGAGATAAACCTTCTAATTTGACCTTGATTCGTTCATTGTTGTAATAATCAATATACTCCTTGACAGTAATTTCTAATTCTTTAACTGAAGCAAACTCTTGTCGATGAAAACATTCAGACTTAAGCGTACCAAAGAAACTTTCGATACAGGCATTATCCCAGCAATTCCCTTTCCTAGACATACTGGGGGTCAACCCTTGGTCTCTCAGCTGTCTTTGATAACGCTTCATTTGATACTGCCAACCTTGATCAGAATGCACGATTGGTTTTTCATCAAGTTGCAGTCTGCCCATTGCTTCTTTTAGCATGTCTTCAACTAAATCAAAGGTGGGTCTTTGTTTTAGTTGATAACTGATAATTTCTCCATTAAATAAATCCATTAATGGCGATAGGTACAGCTTTTCACCTTTGACATTAAATTCTGTGACGTCAGTTACCCATTTTTCATTCGGTTGGTCAGTCTTAAATTCACGTTTTAGTACATTATCTGCAATTCTACCAACGGTTCCCTTGTAAGATTTGTATTTTACGGGTCTAACAGTAGCTTTTAAACCCATTTCTCGCAGCAGGCGTTGCACACATTTATGGTTAATATGAGTCCCTTGGTTCTTTAAAGCCAGTGTAATTCTGCGATAGCCATATCTGCCTTTGTGTTTATGATATATTTCTTCAATCTGTTGTTTAACGTTACTGTATTTATCCTCAAGTTTTAGACGTTGTTGATGATAAAAATAGGTGCTACGAGCCATTTGTGCAGCTTTTAACAGATGCTGTAATTGATGTTGTTGCCTTAATTCCGAGATGATTTTAGCAAATGCTTTTGTGCGCCCGCTTCGCTCTCCAGTCTTAAGGCTCTCCGCTTTTTTAGCAAAGCAACCTCAGCACGCAAATAGGCAATCTCCTCAAGTAATTCATCTTGGGTTTTGCTTTTATCTATTTTAGCTTGTTCAGGTTCAATTTGTTTTGGCTGTTTCAAAAGACGATGTTTACCTTTTTTTGGTTGTAAGCCATTTATACCGTCTTTTTTATATTGATGCAACCAGTTGGTAATAACAGCTTTAGTTCTCAAATTATAGGTTTTTTCGGCTTCTCTCAGCGATAATCCATCATTAATTACAGATAGAACAACCTTAAGTTTAAAATCTAAGTCAAATTCAGCGTACCGAGTAACATTGTCTAAACTATCTTTTCCATTCTGTCCATAAAGTACTAACCAACGCTCAGCACTGCTTGGATTGATACCGAACTTTCTAGCAGCTTCAACTTTGCTATGTCCCTTCAGCTGATATTGAACAACCTCAAGTCGAAATTCAGCAGAATACTTTGTCTTCATAATGACCCTTCACCATTCTAGTTTAACTTTTTAGTCCAACTTTCGGGGTTCAGATCAAAATGAAGTGGGCACTAAAATGGCACAAATAGACATAACCAAACCGAAGCGACGGACATACAGCAAAGAACTCAAGGCCTATCTCGTAGAACAAGCCTTAACAGGCCAACGCTCGATAGCAAATCTCGCTCAAGGTCACGGCATCAACCCGAACTTACTGCAGAAATGGATAAAAGCTACTAGAGACGAGAAAATCGTAGCAACCTTAGCTCAACCATTATCCAACTCAAATATTGAAACTAACCTCATTGAGCATGAGCCTGCTTTTTTACCTATTACCCTGCAACATAAAGCCAAGCATGAACCAATACCACAAACAACTGCCATAACACCGACCATTACGGGCATACAACTTCAAATTTCCAGTCATAACGGGATGTCAATAAAGCTAAGCATTGACCAAATCGACAACCACAGCCTCATCGAACTACTGCGGGGGCTACAATGAACCCACTCATCAACCCACAGCAAATCTGGCTATCCACCACCCCCATGGACATGCGAAGTGGCAGTAACAAACTACTCGCCTTTATCATAGCGCATCATCAAGGCATTCGGCTAGGCTGTGCCTACCTATTTTATAATAAAACAGGCACACGGCTAAAAATACTCATCCATGATGGACTCGGCATCTGGCTATGCACCCGAACACTGGATGACGGCAGATTTCACGGACTGGGCGAACGGCTCATGCGACATCACAGCCTAACCAACCCAACCACAGGACTCACCATCAGCCATGAGCGATTTCATGCCCTCATTAACGGACTACCTTGGCACAACCTAGGCAAAGAGATACTAACGCCAATCATTTAGCACCCCACTCATCTACGCTCTGATTTACCATCAACCCAAAAAATCTCAACTATCACCACGGGTAAACTGACAATATATAAGGGTTATGGCAGAATACTGCCATGACCGACGCTCAAACACTCCTACAACGCATTGCCGAACTTGAAGCCCAAAACGCCCTGCTTGAACAACAAGCAAAACAGCAGGCTGCCATCAATCTATTACTTGAACAACAAAGCAAACAACAACAGCAACAACTCATCCATGCTCAAAAGATAGAAACCAAGCTACAAACCGCCCTTAAAAAAGTTCAACAAGAAAATGAACAACTATACTGCACTGTGCTTGATCTTATTGAAAAGCAGAAAAAACTTATCCATCAGCTGTATGGACAAAAAAGCGAAGGATTAACTGCTAAGCAAGACCACTTAAACCAAGAATCTGCGCTTGAAGACTTATCTGCGCTTGAACAAATACGAGATGACTACCGCAAAGACATAAGCCAAGAGGAACTTGCTGGCTTACCCACCGTTGAACCTATCGAAGCGGAAAGCCTTATTAGCCAGGACCCAGTAGACCAGTCTTGCATCGAAAAACAAACTAATCCCAAGATCAAACGTCCAAGACATGCTGTTATCCCTGACAACCTGGATGTGAAAACCATCGTTCATAAGCCAGCAACGACGATCTGTGCCTGTGGCTGTCAAATGAAGCAAATCGGCCAAGACAAGCAAGATAAACTCGGCATGATCCCTAAGCGATTTTATATCGAACGTCACGTTTATCCCAAATACACCTGCAACCAATGCGACCGCCAACGACTTATTCAAGCCAAAACACCGCCCCAAATCATTGATAAAAGTATTTCGACCCCTGAGCTATTGGCACATATCCTAATTAGTAAGTACGCCGACCATCAGCCGCTATATCGGCAAAATCTGATTTACTTACGAAGTGGGGTGAATATCCCTGATGCGACCATGGCAGATTGGGTCGGACGCTGTGGCGTAGAGCTTGAACCATTGGTGCAACGCCTACGTGAGTTATTACTGGGTCAGCCGATTCTGCATGCCGATGAAACGCCTGTGAACATTATGAAGGTGGGTGGCACATCACCGAAAAAAGGCTATGTGTGGGCATATCTTACCCCTCAGCATAGCCCTTTTAAAGCGGTGGTATATGACTTTGCGATAAGTCGTCGCAATGAGCATCCTAAAGATTTTCTGCAAAAGTGGCAAGGCAAGCTGGTTTGCGATGATTATAATGGTTATAAGTTCTTGTTTCATCAGGGCGTTACTGAAATCGGTTGTATGGCACATGCCAGACGTAAGTTTTATGAGCTACAGGTAACCGGGCAAAGCCTTATCAGCATTGAAGTGTTGGATTTGTTTGGGCAGCTGTATGCCGTTGAGCGTGAGATTGATGAGCGGTTTGAGAAGAATCAGCCGCCAACACCTAGAGATGTCAACGTAGTCAGGCAAATTAGGCAGGATAAAGCAAAACCAATTGCTGATAGCCTATATCGATGGCTACAAGAGAAAAGACAGTTAACCAGTAAGAATGCCAGTATTACGAAGGCGATTGATTATTGCTTAAAACGTTGGATGGCACTCACCCAGTATCTGGATGATGGCAGTTTGCCAATTGATATGAGAAGCACTGCTTCGCAAGGGGCAGAAAATCAGATGCGTCCTTGGGCACTCGGGCGTAAGAATTGGTTGTTCGCAGGTTCGCTCAGAAGTGGCCAGCGTGCAGCAGTGATTATGTCGCTTGTCCAGTCTGCAAGGTTAAATGGTATTGACCCTTATGCCTATTTGGCTGATGTGCTTAGACGGCTGCCCACCCATTCCAATAGGCAGCTTGATGAGTTGCTACCTCATGTTTGGCAACCTCCGCAATAGGGTATGGTCAGATGATTACACAGTGGTCTTAATTCATTAACGCCACTACCGATTGATTATGATTTTTGATAATATCAGTCAAGGATAATGTCATTAGATGCCCATCTTTTACTACCACTTTGCCATTAATAATGGATAAATCCACGTTGGAAGGTGTGCAGAATACTAGTGAGGCGACTGGGTCGTGAATCGCACCGCCTGCCATGGCTAAGGTATCAGTACGAAATGCGATTATATCCGCACTCATACCTGCTTGTATTATCCCGATATCGTCACGGTCTAGGACATCTGCACCGCCACGTGTTGCCATGCGAAGCACTTCTCGAGCAGTTAATGCATCAGGTTCATCAATCACTCGACCCAATAGCATTGCTTGTCTAGCTTCTCCTAATAAATTACCACAGTCATTAGAAGCAGAGCCATCTACCCCTAATCCGACTGGTACATGTGCATTGAGCATTTTTTTGATAGGGGCAATACCTGATGCCAGTCGCATATTGGAGCATGGACAGTGAGCAACGCCAGTCTTAGTACGAGAAAATAAATCAATACCGTGATTGTCAAGTTTTACACAGTGGGCGTGCCACACATCCTGTCCCACCCAACCTAATGATTCGGCATACTCAGCAGGTGTCATACCAAAGTTTGCAATGCTGTACGCCACGTCATTATCACTTTCTGCTAGATGAGTATGCATACAAACATGATATTCTCTAGCGAGTAGAGCAGTTTGTTTCATCAATTCTTGACTAACGCTAAATGGTGAGCAAGGGGCTAATGCAACCCGAGTCATCGCATGGCGATTAGCATTGTGAAACTGTTCGATAAGTCGCACACTATCTTTGAGCACAGCGTCTTCAGTTTCAACCAAGTTATCAGGTGGCAAGCCTCCTTTGCTTTCACCAACTGTCATACTGCCACGACAGGCATGAAACCGCATACCAATGGCGTGCGATGCTTCGATGCTGTCATCTAGACGTGAGCCATTGGGGTAAAGATACAGATGGTCGCTAGTTGTCGTGCAACCAGAAAGGATAAGCTCAGCCATCGCTGTTAATGTGGAATTGTAAATCATTCGTGGTTTTAAATTTCGCCAAATAGGGTACAGGGTTTGCAACCAACCAAATAATTCGGCATTTTGTCCTTTTGGTACGGCTCTCGTTAGACTTTGGAACATATGATGATGAGTATTAACCAAGCCGGGCAATACCACATGATGTGTTAAATCAATCTCTTCATCAACCTGTATATAATTATCGTGGATATATTTAACAATCTCAGTGGTTGTTCCTACCGCAGTGATTACATTATCGGTAATTAAAATGGAGGCATTGGCAATTTCACGCCCTTCATCGTCCATAGTAGCTAACATTTCGATGTTTTTTAATAACTTATAACCCATGATTATTCCTCTTTTATATTTTTCAATTGTGATAACACACCTTTCATAACTCCTAAAAATCATTTTGCAACTTTTATACCAGTATACAAAATATAATCATTAATTAAAAAATATGTATACAAAAATATTTATAAAAAGTTAAATGGCATATAAAATGCAAATATTAGTTCTATTGCTAATAAATAACTAATAAATGAACCAAAACTGTGAGTATTATCATGTTTCCTGCTAATTCAGTTCAGCATAATCGCCCTGTTCGCTTTTATTTTCGTCAAGAGATATGTCAAATCATACCTAGTCATACCACTCAAACCGTTTTACAATTTTTGCGAGAAAGTTGTCGAGCCACAGGAACAAAGGAAGGCTGTGGTGAAGGTGATTGTGGAGCTTGTACGGTTGTTATTGGCAAGCTCGATGAACAAAATCAATTGCACTTAGAAGCGGTTAATGCTTGTATCCAATTTTTACCAACGCTAGATGGATGTGCTTTATTTACCATTGAAGATTTGCAAAATTTATCAGATGACCTTCACCCAATTCAACATGCGATGATTACGGCTCATGGCTCTCAGTGTGGATTTTGCACACCAGGGATTATCATGTCGTTGTGGGCAATGTACGAAAATAGTGCAAGTTGCCCAAATGAGGAACAAATACTAGATGCGTTATCGGGCAATTTATGCCGTTGTACGGGTTATCGACCGATAATTGATGCGGTTAAATTAGCGTATGAGTCGCCAAGAGTCACATTTGATAAAGCAAAAATCATTGATGCTTTACAGTCTTTACAGGCTTTACCATCATTAGTATTGATGGTTAAAGACCAGCAATTTTTTATCCCCAAAACTCTTGAAGCATTGGCTGAATTATATAAGACCTATCCAAACGCTAGATTGCTCTCAGGTAGTACGGATATCGGGTTATGGGTAACCAAACAACATCGACAGCTTGATAATTTAATTTTTATCAACCATATCCTAGCACTAAAAACTATTAATAACACAGCCGATTATGTGGAAATTGGGGCAGGAGTGAGCTTACAAGATGCGTTTACGGCATTGATAGCACAAAATAGCGGTTGGCAAGAATTGGCTCGTCGATTTGCATCTAAACAAATTAAAAATGCAGGTACATTAGGCGGTAATATTGCGAATGGCTCGCCAATTGGTGATAGTATGCCTGCTTTAATTGCTCAATCCGCAAAGCTTGTATTACGCTGTGGTGAACAGGTTCGCACATTAGCTTTGGACGAATTCTATATTGCTTATCAAAAAAATGCGTTGCAACCGAGTGAGTTTATTACCGCCATTCAAGTGCCGAATCACCAAAACTTACCTGATGAATTAAGTTATTTTGCTACTTATAAAGTTGCAAAACGCTTTGATGCCGATATTTCAGCGGTATGTGGGGCATATTTTGTGAAGTTAGATAAACAAAACAAAGTAAGTGAAATCCGAATTGTTTATGGCGGTATGGCAGAAATTCCTAAACGAGCCAAACATTTAGAAGCGGCATTACACAATCAAGAATGGCTGGAAGCGAATATTGACAATGCTCTGTCTAAGATTGAACAAGATTTTAGCCCATTGACCGACGGTAGAGCTAGTGCACATTATCGTTTATTGGTTGCCAAAAACTTATTGAAACGCTTTTATTTTGAGTCTCAAGTAATAGCTGGCACTACAAACGAACCAAAGCTCATTCGTTTAACTCAAATCGCATAACAAAATCAAAAAATACAAGAAGGCTAAGAGAGAATAACCGCAATGAATGAGATGACAGTCACCCAAAAAAATACCTATGTGGGCAAATCTATCACCCATGAAAGTGCCCATTTACATGTGTCTGGCAAAGCTAATTATGTGGATGATATTCCCGAAGTTGAGGGCACATTGTATGCAGGATTGGGCTTGGCAGAAATAGCTCATGGTAAGATTATCAACATGGATTTGTCAGCAGTCTGGCAGGCTGAAGGTGTCGTGAGCGTGCTGACAGGTGCAGAATTATTACACAATAATTGTGGTCCGGTGGTCGCTGATGAGCCGATTATTGCAACCGATACGGTTAGCTTCTTTGGACAGGTAATCTTTGTAGTGGTGGCAAAAACCTATCAACAGGCTCAGCAAGCAAGCCGATTGGCGAAAGTGGCCTATGAAGCGTTAGAACCTATTTTGACTATTGAGCAGGCAATAGCACGACAATCTTGGATACTGCCACCTGTACAACTCACCGCAGGCGATGCCAATGCAAAACTTGCCGTTGCTCCTTATCGATTACAAGGGATGGCCCAAGTCGGCGGACAAGAGCATTTTTATCTCGAAGGGCAAATTTGCTATGCCTACCCAAAAGAAGAGGATATGCTTCAAGTGCTATGCTCAACCCAACATCCCACCGAAATGCAATTACTGATTAGCGAGGCTGTCGGCTATGGCATGCACCAAGTCAGTGTTGAAGTGCGACGCATGGGCGGAGGATTTGGGGGGAAAGAATCGCAATCAGCTCAATGGGCGTGTATTACAGCAATTTTGTCAGTTAAATTGAAACGTCCTGTGAAGCTACGACTTGACCGTGATACTGACATGATAGTCACAGGTAAACGCCATGGCTTTGCTTATCAATGGGACGTGGGTTTTGATGAGCAAGGGATGATTCTAGGCTTATATATTCAGTTAGCCTCTAATTGTGGCTCATCAACAGATTTATCAGGACCAGTAAATGATAGGGCGATTTGCCACGTTGACAATGGCTATTATCTCGATGTGGTCACCATTGACAGTCTACGCTGTAAAACCAATACCGTCTCTAATACGGCCTTTCGAGGCTTTGGTGGTCCACAAGGCATGTTCCCGATAGAGTACATCATGGATGATATTGGATATGCGTTAGATATTGATCCCCTCATTATACGTCAACGTAATTTCTATACCGCTATGTCTGAGCAAGCGGGTATTGATTTTTCTGCAGAAAATATCGACGAAATTGCCCCACGCTCCAAAACCCCTTACGGCACTTATGTCAAAGATAATATTTTACCTGACTTGGTGAGTAAACTTGCTGAGCATTGCGATTATTTCACTAGACGAGAAACTATCAAGAGCTTTAACGAGCAAAGCCCGATTATCAAAAAGGGCTTGGCATTAACGCCTGTAAAATTTGGTATTTCGTTTAATGCGACACTGTTTAATCAAGCAGGGGCATTGGTGCATATTTATACCGATGGTACAATCTTGGTGAATCATGGTGGCACCGAGATGGGGCAGGGACTATATAGCAAAATCCGCCAAATTGTCGCCCATGAATTTAGCCTTGATTTATCAAAAATTAGATTGTCAGCGACTGACACTGCCAAAGTGCCTAATACCTCAGCTACTGCTGCGTCTAGTGGTACAGATTTAAATGGTAAAGCAGCCCAATCCGCCTGTATTAATATTCGCAATCGCTTACAAACATTTGCCGCCGAATTAGCCAATACTAAGCCTAGTCAAGTGCAGTTTAAAGATGGATATATTTATGCAAGTGGGCAATCTTGGCAATTTGCTGAATTTATCAAACTCGCTTATCAAGCTCGGATACAACTGTGGGATAGTGGTTTTTATAAAACGCCTGATATCCATTGGAATCCCGTGTTACGTTATGGTAGACCATTTTTTTATTTTGCCTATGGAGCGGCAGCGAGTGAAGTAGCCATAGATACTTTAACAGGAGAAAGTAAAGTGTTACGAGTCGATATTTTGCATGATGTTGGTAACTCGATTAATCCTGCGATTGATATTGGACAAATTGAAGGAGGATTTATTCAAGGCATGGGGTGGTTAACGTCTGAAGAACTGTACTGGGTGCCAGAAGGGCGCAAACAAGGACATTTATTTACCCATGCACCATCCACTTATAAAATCCCAACTGCTACCGATATGCCGAAAATTTTTAATGTAAAGTTGTACGATAACCAAAACCTTGAAAATACTATCCATCGTTCAAAAGCAGTGGGCGAACCCCCTTTTATGTTGGCATTATCGGTATTTTCTGCCCTACGTGACGCGGTATCTGCAAGTATAACTACCCCAATCTTGCAAAATGGTATTAAAGTTAAGCCTTTTTTATCTGCACCTGCGACGCCTGAAGCGATTTTGCAAGCCATTGTCAATGCCAAACAGCTTGTGAATAGTCAAACGCATTTATCAAATCTATCAAATCAATAATCTAAAGTTTATATAAATCAATATGATAAATGAATGGATAGACAAGCTTGCATTATGGCTCACACAGAATAGTGACTGTGTATTAGTCACTGTGATGTCAGTGATTGGCTCAGCACCTAGAGAAGTGGGTGCGAGTATGGTGGTACGCCTTACAAATGACCCTCAACAAACAATTGAGAGCGTTGGTAGCATTGGTGGGGGGCATTTAGAGTGGCAATCGCTTAATATCGCTCAGTCGATGTTGAGTAACCAAAGCGAACCACCACTAATTATCGAACGATTTAATCTTGCTGCAAGATTAGGACAATGTTGTGGTGGTCGAGTTCTCGTATTATTTGAAAGAATTAGCCATTTAGATGTCGACTTTTTCAACAATTTTCTTTATCAAACCCAACACGGGCAAACGCTGTATCGTTATTTATCCTCAAGTGATAAGCATTCAACATGGCAAATCAAAAAAGCAATAGAGACCGAACAGTCTAAAACAAGTTATGAGATTATGCATCAAGATGGCTCTTGTTTAAATAATAAAGAAAATAATTGGCAATTCTCTCAAATTATTGAATCTACTCGCTTTCATGTATATCTATTTGGAGCAGGGCACATTGCTCAAGCATTAGTGAAACTCTTACTTCCACTTGCTGTGAAAGTACATTGGATAGAAACACGAGATTATCAAAATAGGATTGAGAATATTGATTTATCCCATGCTTACTTAGATTATCAAGAAACCGATATTCCTGAACAACTTATCGAAACCGCTTTACCAAATAGTTTGTTTATTGTGATGACTCATGACCACGGCTTAGATTTTCAGCTTTGCCAAGCTATTCTCAAACGCCAAGTAAAACAACAAGATATTCGCTACTTTGGCATGATAGGCTCAACCACCAAGCGAGCTAATTTTGAACGGCGTCTACTTGCTAGAGGTGTTTCACCAGAGACTTTAACTTCCTTAATCTGTCCGATGGGAATTACGGGTATTCACAGTAAAGAGCCTAATCTCATTGCGATTGCTATTACCGCCCAGTTGTTGCAATACCTTTAAATTAGTTATACCTAGTCATTAATATCTCCTTGCTTTAAATCTGCATTGGCACATAAATTGCTTTCCAATAAATACAATTATTTTTTATATTGTATACAAATTATGTTAAATAAGGAGCATTTATGAAAATTATCATTATTGGTGCAGGTATTGGTGGCTTGAGTGCGGGGATTGGACTCAAAAAACAAGGACACCAAGTTACTGTTTATGAGCGTGTGGAAAAGATTTTGCCAGTTGGAGCGGCTATTTCGGTTTGGTCAAACGGTGTTAAATGCTTAAACTATCTGGGATTAAACGAGGAAGTCAAAGCATTGGGTGGTGACATGGCGAACCTAGCCTATATTGATGGTTTCACCAATTCGGTGATGACCCAATTTAGTCTACAGCCCTTGGTCGAAGAAGCAGGTCAAAAGCCTTACCCCGTGTCTCGGGCTGAATTGCAAGCAATGCTAATGGAAGCTTTTGGAAAAGAGGATGTCAAACTAGGCATCGGCTTAGTCAATATTGAGCAGAATTTATCCGAAAAAGATAGCAAAGTGACAGCGTATTTCTCCGATGGTTCGTCTGATACTGCTGATTTGTTAATTGGAGCGGACGGTACACACTCATTTACTCGTGAATATATACTTGGCAAAAAACTCGAGAGACGTTACGCAGGGTATGTCAATTGGAATGGTCTAGTGGAAATTGATGAATCCATCGCACCTGCTGATCAATGGACGACATTTGTAGGTGAAGGAAAACGGGTGTCACTCATGCCAATAGCAGGTGGACGGTTCTATTTCTTCTTCGACGTACCATTACCTGTTGGCCTACCCAATGAAAGAGATAATTATAAAACGTTATTAAAACAATACTTTACAGGGTGGTGTGAGCCAGTACAAAAACTTATCGACAAAATTGACCCTGCCAAAACTAACCGTGTCGAAATCCATGATATTGAGCCATTTGATACTTGGGTAAAAGGTCGGGTCGTCTTATTAGGGGATTCTGCTCACGGTACAACCCCCGATATTGGGCAAGGTGGCTGTCAAGCCTTAGAAGATTCGATTTATTTAACTCGTTCCTTGGCGATTAATACCAACAGTATTGACGATGCGTTGAAACGTTATGTCGAAGTGCGAGCACCACGAGCCAATCATTTAGTAATGGTCGCTCGCAAACGTTGCGGCGTGACCCATGGGGAAGATCCAGCCGCAACTCAAGCATGGTACGACGAACTTCGCCAAGAAGATGGCAAGCGAATATTACAAGGTATTCTCAATAATATTCAAGGCAATCCTTTAGATTAAAATTAAGAAATTCACTTCAAAAAAAACCCTGTTTTAACAGGGTTTTTTTATAGGCAATGATTAAACAAAAAGAAAATTATAGATATTGTATACAATAAAATAATTATTTTATGAAAAATTGTAAAAATCGGCACAATAATTGCTAACCTTAAAATAGCAATAAAACCATTGATTTAGGAAAAATAGCTAGTGAATATAACTGAATTTAACCAACTTTCACCCAATGAAGCAGAGACGCTATTAAAAAATTGTGTACAAATTAATGAGTGGGCTAACCGCATTGTCACCCAACGCCCTTTTAGCGATAGTCAGCAGTTATACAATTTTGCCAAAGACCAAGCAATGACTTGGACATGGCAACAAATTAGCGATGCCTTGGGCAATCATCCTCGAATTGGTGAGAAAAAAGCCATCCAATCCTTGAATGAAAGAGAACAACAATTCTCTAAAAACGAGCAAAGCAACGTTAACCTCACCAATGCAGTGCAGGATGCTCTATATAAAGGGAATGTAGATTATGAAAATAAATTTGGCTTTATTTTTTTGATTCGGGCATTAGGTAGAAGCACTGAAGAGATACTGGCTGAATTAAACCGCCGTCTTAACAATACGCCAGAACAAGAACAGCTTGAAGTTAAAGACCAACTTTCACAAATTGCACTTTTACGATTAAAACAGGAGGTAACTGCATGACTACATTAAGCACCCACATTTTAGACACCACGCTTGGACTACCTGCAAGTAATGTTCAAGTGAGTTTATACCAACTACAAAACGAAATGCCACAGCTACTCAGCCAAGGAATTACCGATGAATCAGGCAGAATCAAGCAGTTTGAATTACCCAGTGATAATCGAGCGTTAGCAATAGGTGAGTATCAATTAGTATTTGCGACAGCTGAGTATTTTGCCAAGAATAAAAGAGCGTGCTTTTATCCGAAAGTGACAATCGACTTTGTTCTTGATGGCACACAAGCTCATTGTCATGTGCCATTGCTGATTAGCTCTTATGGTTTTTCGACTTATCGTGGCAGTTAGACAAAATCTTTAAAAAAAATGAGAAATAAAAGGAGATTATGATGACTATAAATACATTCACCACTATACGACCTGAAGACGAACAACTCGGTATGACTAAAAACGTGGCTTATGGCTTGCAACACGTTTTAACGATGTACGGCGGTATTATCGCAGTGCCACTTATTATTGGTTCGGCGGCGGGATTAAAACCTGCCGAAATCGGAACACTTATCGCAGCAAGTTTATTTGTGGGGGGATTAGCTACGCTTTTACAAACCCTTGGTATTAAATACTTTGGGGCGAAACTACCTATTGTGCAAGGCGTGTCATTTGCCGGGGTAGCCACTATGCTGGCGATTATTACTACAGGTGGTAGTTTACCTATGGTATTTGGTGCGGTAATGGTAGCATCAGTGGTTGGCTTAATTATCTCACCTTTCTTTTCTCGTTTATTAAGATTTTTTCCCCCTGTGGTGACAGGGTCAGTCATTACCATGATTGGCTTGTCTCTAATTCCCGTAAGTATTCGCTGGATAATGGGTGGTAATCCAAAAGCACCAACATGGGGTGACCCTGGTAATGTTGGGTTAGCATTAGCAACTTTGGGTGTTATTTTATTACTCAGTATCACTCGTAATCCTTTGGTGCGTCGCTTGGCTATTTTGATAGCAATGGCGGTTGGGACAATCATTGCTGCGATGTTTGGTATGGTTGATTTTTCCAAAGTAGGTACAGGAGCATTCTTTGCTATTCCCAATGTTTTCCAATTCGGTGCCCCTGTCTTTGATGTAGCTGCCATTATCTCAATGTGTATTGTGACATTGGTCACCATGACAGAAACGACAGCAGACATTTTGGCCGTTGGTGAAATTGTGGGCACATCTGTCGATGAACGCCGTGTCGGTGACGGTCTGCGTGCAGATTTACTCTCTAGTGCGATTGCTCCAATGTTTGGTTCATTTATGCAAACGGCATTTGCTCAAAACGTTGGTTTAGTAGCTATGACAGGAATTAAAAGTCGTTTTGTGGTGGCAACTGCGGGTGCAATTTTGGTGACTCTAGGTTTATTGCCTGTTTTAGGTCGTGTCGTGGCATCTATACCTATGCCAGTTTTGGGCGGTGCAGGAATCATTCTGTTTGGTAGCGTGGCAGCTAGCGGCATTCGTACGTTATCTAAAGTTAATTATGAAAATCAAAATAATCTCATTATTGTAGCAACTGCCATCTCGATTGGTTTAATTCCTGTAGTGAGCCAAGATTTTTATGAGCATTTCCCAGCATGGGTAAAAACTCTGTTTCATTCTGGAATTAGTTCAACTTGCATCACTGCTATTTTGTTGAATTTATTATTTAACTCTAAATTGTTAGCAAGAAAATCGACTACACCATTAGCTGACACCGGAACGGCATCAACCTCATCAGCGGTGACTCATTATTAATTTTGAAAACTTTACACTTAATCATCTTTTGGAGGAAACAATGCAACAAACTTATTTAAAACACAAAAATTTATATTGGGCGATCTTAGTAGCTTTGGGATTACCGAGTATGGCTGTTGCTTCCCCTACCAATAATCCGCCTTTAACCCTAAATCATTTGTCAGGGGGGCAACAAGATTGCACCGTCAACAATAACTCAGTTGACAGTCTTGGTAAAGCCTTTAGCTGTGGTACTGTGAGTGGTGCAATCAAAACCGCCTATTATTCTCTTAATAACGCATATTTTGGTGGAAAAAGCCAAGATACCGTTGCAACAGGCGGTTACATCCGCTATGAAACTGCCCCGTTTTATGGCGTACAAGCAGCCGTTGGTTACGACATCCAACGTAGGCTTGATGATGATAATGGACATGCCGAAGTTAGTGAATTTAAAAATGATAAAGATGGTCTTGCTGAAGCTTATGTAAAATGGCAAAACGATAAAGCGCGTGTCACTGTGGGCAACCAGCGTTTGGATGTTCCATTTTTGGGGGATTACTCCGATTTTCGTATTTTGCAAAACCTGTATCAAGCCGCTGACGTCAAATTGGGTAACAATGATGACTTCATCCGAGCGACCAAAGTGAATAAATTCAAAAGCTATGGCGAAGACGAATTTTATAAAACCAGTCGTCAAAGTGCCATAAAAGAAACTGATGGTATGTGGTCAGTGGGTGCGGGCAAAAGTTACAAACTTGCCAATGGCAATCAGTTAAAAGGGCAAGTTTGGTATGAAGATTATGATGATTACACCAAACTGGCGTATGCACAAGGCAATTATGCGTTAGCCAATCATCCATTAAAGCCTGAGTTTGCCGTGCAATACATCACAGGCAAAGACCAAGGGAAAGCGTTAGCAGGCAACGTCGATAGCCAAATGTATGGGGCTATGCTTAGTCTAAAACCTACAAACAATGCAACTGTGAAACTGGCGTATGACCGCATTCAACCACAAAGTGACGCTTATCGTAATGGAGCGTTATTGACACCTTATAGCACAAACACCTCATCGAGCGTGATTTTTGCTCAGCCGTTTTTTACCAGTACCCAAGACTTGGGGGCAGGTAATGCTTATATGATTGGCGTGGATGGCAAATATGACGACCAAACCAACCTTGGGGCGAGATTGTCTTATATGGATTTAAAAGAAAGCAAAAACGTCGATAGCCGTGACCAAACTGAGTTGATGGTGTATGGCATCCATAATTTCTCAGGTAAATTAAAAGGGCTTAGTATCAGCAACTTTGCAGGGATTCAGCATTCACCCCGTTTTGATGGACGAGAAAACTTTTGGCAAAACCGCTTAATGTTGTCTGTGAAGTTTTAAATAATTGATTGCCAAGGAGAGCTATTGGAATTCATGACATAGGGATATAATAACATTAGGAAATAACAATCATAGGATAATATTTCAAAACACTCAAATAATAAAAAACTTTTATAACAATATTAAAAACCCATTAAGTCTAAATTCTTAATGGGTATTATTTTTGATTAACCTTAGCAAAATAGGTATAAAAAAGGGCATATTTATCATGCCCTTTTTTCTTAAATTATTTTCTTATAACTGGGATATTAAAATTCTACCTGCACTTGCCACTCATTAATATCCAATTCAATACAATTTATGCCTTCACCACCCACTCTGTCGACCACTAAAAATTGACAAACTTGATTTAAAGCCAAAAGCGGATGATGCCATGTACCAGCATGATATTGCACCCCTTGGTCATGACGAGCATAAAATGCGTGTAACTCATCAGCCGACTTTGGATCATCACCTGCTTTGGCAACTACAACCAAATAATCTTGTTTATCCAAGCTAAAAAAAGCTTGAGAACCAAACGGATGATATTCCATCACTGACAGTACCGCAGGCAATGCGCGTGGCTGTGCCAAAAAGATGCTAAGCCCAACACTCCCACCATCATGGCTGACAGTGGCAAGTTGGTGATGACGCTCGGCAAAGCCTTGATTGATAGTAAACCGATTTTGTGGTGTTGCTTCATTATATTTATACAGCTCGATGACATCGCCAAACGGAGCAAAATCCGCTTTGGTCAACGGTTTGGCGGTTAGAGTAGTAGTTATATGTTTTGTCATATTATCCATTACCTTTAAGCAATTTTACCAAACAATTTAATTCGGCTAATCCCCCCGTCAGGAAAAATATTGACTCGTACATGAGTAATCGGTTTCTTCAGCACAATCTCGTTAAACTCATGCATACTATCGGCACTCAATTGCTGAGACTCAAGCAAGGTTTCCCAAAACATACTTTGGGTAATAAGAGCTTGCCTGGGCAAATCGGGAGCATATACAGCTTGAATCGATACTTTGTCAGGGAAATTACCTTTAAAAAATGCGGTATCGACCACGATTTTATTGACAATACCTGCTTGTCCTAACTTTAGAATACACCAGTCATTCCCTGGCTCACGACGGCGACGAGTCTCCCAACCTTCACCCATGTTTGGGGCTTTATTGGGTAGTAACAGATTACTTGCTTTACCAAAGTGGGCGTCGTTCCACGCAATCGCTTGACCGCCATTTAACGCACTTACCAAATCAATATCGCCTTGAGAATCAGTTGTTTCGGCAAAGACAATTTCACCGTACACACGCAAACGAGCAACACCACCATCAGGATAAATGCTTAATCGAATATGGGTGATTACACTGTCTGTGTTTTCACTTGCGATATAATGATGAGAATTACCTTGAAGGCTTACCATATTGGTGAGCGGTTGCCAGCTTTGTTGTGTCCAAAAATCTGCATTTTCACTATCATTAGCTTGTTCGAGCTTGATACCTTCAATTTGACATGCAGGCGGAAAGTTACCCGTAAAGTTGCTAGTATCAATGTCAAAACCCTGGATTTTGGCAGGTTTGGCAAGCTTAATTACCAAATAATCATTACCTAAATGGCGTTTACGACGGGTTTCCCAACCGTCCATCCATTTGCCATTGTCATCATATTTGCCGACGATAAATACTGCAGGTTCAGCATTTAAGATGCGCTCCTTAACCGCAAAAAACTCATCACTGGCAAATAACGCTTTTGCTCCAAGGCGGTCATCAGCAACGTTAATCAAATTGGTAAAATCGGGTAGGGTGGTTTCGATTGCAACAGGTTCACTCATTTTGTTATCCTTTTTTTAAAACAACCAATTGGCGGTATTGTCGCTAGTCGCTGGGTGATGTTCGTACCAATGTTTGGCGATTTCATCACGGCGACAAATCCACACATCTGGCTTACTGGTGATGTATTCGATAAATTTTTTGAGTGCAACAATACGTCCTGCACGACCAATCATGCGACAATGCAAGCCAATCGATAGCATTTTGGGCGTTTGTTGCCCTTCTTCATACAAGGTGTCAAAGCTGTCTTTCAAGTATTGATAAAATGGCTCGGCATTGGTGTAACCTGGGCTTGACGCAAATCGCATGTCATTGGTTTCAAGTGAGTAGGGGATAATCAATTGGGGAAGAGTGGTAATGCTATCGCCTTCGGTTACTCGTACATTGAGCCAGTAAGGCAATTCATCGGCATACGAGTCTGAGTCATATTGATAACCGCCTTGAGCCACTACTAATTCACGAGTATTGGGACTATCTCGTCCTGTGTACCAACCGATGGGTTGAAAGCCCATCATTTTTTTAAAGATTTCAGTAGCGTCGGCAATATGGCGAGCTTCAGTTTGTCTGTCCATCAGCTGATGATTGACCCAACGCAAGCCGTGACTTGCCACTTCATGCCCATCTTGAAGCACTCTCTCAAGGATATGCGGGGTGCGAGCAACCGACATGGCACAAGAAAAGGTCGTTAGCTTTAAATCATGGGCTTTAAACAAATCCAGTACTCGCCACACCCCAACACGGCTACCGTATTCAAATGCTGACTCAACTGATTGATGACGGTTTGGGAAAATCTGCGTGCCTAAAATATCGGATAAAAACATCTCAGAGCCAGCGTCACCGTGCATGACTGCATTTTCTGCCCCTTCTTCAAGGTTTAGCACAAACTGCACCGCAATTTTTGCCCCATTTTTCCAGTTGGCTTTGGGCGGATTGTCGCAATACCCCTTCAAATCTCGGGGATAATGCGGTAGGTCAATGGGGGTAACGTGCTTAAATTGCGGTGTGGACATAGTCGCTCCTAATGATAAAAACTGCGAATTTATTTATCGCCTAGTTTGTTAAATAATTCGTTAAAATTTGGCGGTTGTTTGGGTTGTGGCTCAATCAGTAACTGCTCGGCAAGTTCGGATAAATGTTCTGCCATATCATTTTTAAGTAACGCTTTATCGGTCTGTTGTAGCAGTTTGATTAAATCAAAATGGCAATGATTATCACATTGCATGGTCGTCGGATTGCTATACATGGCAATGGCAAGCGACGTGCGAGCAATCAGTTGCTCAATTAAAGTAATCAAAGTCACATTGTCGGTAAATTTGGCAAGTTGAATATGAAAATCGCCTGAGAGTTTATTGGCAAGTCCGTACTCTGCCTTCTGTAGAGCGGATAATTCATCGGCACAGATTTGATTAAGTTGAGTGATTTGACCATCGTTAAGTGGTAAGGCAAGCAAATCAATCACACCGAGTTCCAAAATTTGACGTGTCACAAAGATTTCATTCACTTGCGGTTTGCCCATTGATGCCACAAAACAACCCCGATTGGGCTGCTGCACCACGAGTTGCTCATAAATCAAACGTTGTAAAATCTTACGCACCCGAGTGCGACTGACATTAAAGCTTTTTGCTAATTCATCTTCGGGCAAATGGGTGTCTGGTTTGAGATAATGCTCATGAATCGCCCGAAACAGCATTTGGTACATTTGCTCGTCGGTAGTTTTTGTTAAATCGCTCATGGTGATTGCCTTAAAAAATGGATAGATTTAACTGCTATTATGCACCAAAACGTTGCAAGTCGCCCAAAAATGGTTTGGCTATTGGATACGCCAAATCGCCATGTTTACTGGTTTTTAAATTCATTCCAACCATGGCTTCAATCAATTTGACCGCACTTTTTACCCCATCAATCACAGGAATACCGACCGCTTGCTCAATGGCCTCAGTCAAATGCGACATACCACCGCAGCCTAGCACAATCGCACCCGCCCCATTATCACGAGCTTCAATCGATTTGTTGATAATTGCTTTAAAAGCGGTATCATCTTCTAACGCAAGCACTGGCATATCCACTGCCAACACTTGCGGACACAGGTGTGCATAGCCGTATTGTTGAAGCAAATGTTTAGCGATAATTACGGTGCGTTGTAGGCTCGTTACTACAGCAAACTGCGTACTTATCATGCTTGCCATGACAAACCCTGCTTGGGCAATGCCAATTACTGGTTTGTCGGTAAGCTCTCGCACCGCCCAAATATTGGGGTCACCAAAACACGCCAAAATCATGCCATTGGCGTTTTCACTATCCGCTTGTCGCACTTCTTCAGCGACACCGATAATGCTCATGGCTTCGTCAAAATGCGACTCAATCGACACCGCCCCATGCTTGGGCGTTCTGCCAATGATTTGCGTCCCTGCATTGGCAACGGCTTTGGCACTTTGCGTCATTTGCTCAGTCATGTGATGACTGGTGTTGGGGTTAATCAAGTGAATGTTCATGGCAATCCTAAAACTATCAATATCAG
The DNA here is from genome assembly GCF_001553955.1 of Moraxella osloensis. NCBI lineage: Bacteria > Pseudomonadati > Pseudomonadota > Gammaproteobacteria > Moraxellales > Moraxellaceae > Faucicola > Faucicola osloensis. The sequence goes on along the minus strand of NZ_CP014235.1, from coordinate 61,267 downwards.
ATGATTGTATACAATAAAATAGGTTTAAGCAAATCAATTTACTATTAAATATTCAATTATCATGCCAAATGGTAAAAATTTTAGGGTGGACATTGGCATTTGGCATGCTTTTTGCCGTTTCTTATTGCAACAGCCACCAAGTCATTAGATAAAATTGTATACAAATTTTTCTATGATTTAAAAACAATGCAAGGAGTAAAGCCATGCTTAAAACACCAAGTACTACCGTTCAACCGCCTTCTGCCGTGGTATCGCATTTTGGCACTGTTCATCAGACGCCGACAGGCTACAGCGACCGTTTGTATAACGAAGACCTTGCACCATTGGTGGCAGGTAAAGAGCGTAGCAATCGTCAAGATTGGAACTGGTATAATATCTTTGCGTTTTGGATGTCGGATGTGCACAGTGTCGGTGGTTATGTGTTTGCGGGCAGTTTGTTTGCGTTGGGCATTCAAAGTTGGCAAGTGCTACTCGCCTTGATTGTCGGCATTATGATTGTACAAGTGCTATGTAATCTCGTGGCAAAACCAAGCCAACAAGCAGGCGTACCGTATCCCGTAGCGTGTCGTATGCCATTTGGCGTATTTGGGGCAAATTTACCTGCGATTATTCGTGGTTTAATTGCGGTGGCATGGTATGGGGTACAAACTTTTTTGGCTTCAAAATCACTAGAAATTATCTTGCTATGGGCAATGCCAAGCTTGAAAGGCTTAGAACAAACCAACTTGCTTGGGCTAAATTTGCTCGGTTGGCTCGCCTTTATGGTGATGTGGGTACTTCAAGCTTTGGTGTTTTGGCGAGGGATTGATACCATCAAAAAATTTATCGATTGGGCAGGACCTGCGGTGTATGTAGTGATGCTTGCGTTAATGTGTTGGATTGTCAATCGTGCAGGATTAGCAAATATCAATTTAAACTTAGCTGAAGTAAAATATCATGGCATGGATTCTATTTTACCAACGATTACGGCGATTGCCTTAGTGGTGTCATATTTTTCAGGACCCATGCTCAATTTTGGTGACTTTGCTCGCTACGCCAAAAGTTATGATGAAGTAAAAAAAGGTAATTTTTGGGGGTTGCCGATTAACTTTACCTTATTTGCCTTGGTGACGGTAGTCATTACGTCAGGTACAATTCCTGTGTTTGGTAAAATGCTAACTGATCCGATTGATACGGTCTCTCGCATTGATAATGTGACAGTGATGTTATTGGGTGCCCTAACCTTTGTTACAGCCACCATCGGTATCAATATCGTAGCGAACTTCGTTGCTCCTGCCTTTGACTTTTCAAACGTTTCACCAAGAAATATTAGCTTTCGCATGGGTGGCTTTATTGCAGCGATTGGTGCAGTGTTTATCACACCTTGGAACTTATTTAATTCACCACAAGTGATTCATTATACCCTTGATATTTTAGCTGCCTTTATCGGTCCATTATTTGGTATTTTGTTGACGGATTTTTATTTAATCCGTAAACAAGTGATTAAAGTGGAAGATTTATACACTACTGACCCAAATGGTGCTTATTGGTATAGCAATGGCTGGAATCCAAAAGCGGTGATGGCATTAATTCCTGCAGTGATTGTAGGTGTGGCAATTACTTTGATGGGTTTAAAAGGGTTGGCGGATTTTAATTGGTTTATTGGGTGTGGTCTAGGTGCAGTCATGTATTATATATTGATGCCAAAAACCAATAATCATTAAAAATTGAGATCAGCACAGAAAACGGAAAAAATAGGACGGTCAGGACTTTTGTCGATTATTTTTAACTATCTTTTACTTGTCTAAAAAACGGTCGTTTTTTAGACATCTCATTCTGGGCAAAAAATAATGGCTTTTAGCCCTCATTCTTGTATAGCAAGTTGTCAATCAAACGAATGCTAACTATTTTTAACAGCAAAAGTTTTTAATGAGCAACGCGCAGTAACACTTGGGGTTCAACTTTTGCAATTTTCAGCAGAACGCTAGCCGCTTTTGATGGATAGCGTTTTCCTTGCTCCCAAGCTTGTAAGGTTCGAACTGACACACCTAGAATTTCAGCAAATTCTCGTTGTGATAGTCCCACATTCTGTCTGGCTTCAACTGCATCATTGACAACAGGTTGCTCACGTACCACACCTTGCCCGGCTTTAGCTTGTCGGACACTTTCAAGCAATAATGCCCCGAGCTCATCCCCAGTAAGCTCGTGGTTAGCCAAGTTAATAGTATCTAAGTCTTTCATGCTTTTTATTGCCATGTGTCTAATTCCTTTACCAAGTCTTTTAGTATATGAGCAGGAATATTTTCGGTTTTCGCCTTGGCATAAACCAATAGCATAAAGATTTTACCGTTTTCTAAGCGATTATAATAAATCACTCTAACACCACCGCTTTTACCACACCTTGCCTAGCAAAACGCACTTTACGAACACCGCCACTTTTAGGAACAACATCACCAATATCAGGATTTTGGCTAATCATGGTATGGAGTTCGCCCTGTTCTTCTTTGGTTAATAGGCTATCAACCATTTTTATATATAAAGGCGTTTCAACAATGGTAAACATAAATAATCTCACATACTACATTGTAGTAGTATAACAGACTATTCATTTAAATTAACCTCAAAATTTAAATGCTATAGGCTTAAAAAACAGGTAATGCGAAGGTTATTCAGAATTTAGCAAATCTACCCCTGCCTTTTTAAGCTCTCCTTTCGCCGTCACATAGTGGTACAGCGTACTGCTGGGAATATCACCAAGCTCCTTACAAATCGCTGGGATACTTTTGGTTTGGTCTTGCATCAGATGCTGAGCATAACGAAGTTTCTCAGCCGTCATAATTCTAGGCCTGCCGCCTTTACGTCCCCGAGCCCGAGCCGCTGCGATTCCCTCTTTTACCCGCTGGCGGATAATATTGCGCTCCATCTCTGCAAACGCCGCTTGAATTTGTAAAAACGCCCGACCTGCAGGGGTGGTGGTATCCATCGGTGAATTGATGGCTTTAAAACCAATATCTTTCTCAGCCAGTTCATCAATGAGTTTGATTAGGTCGCTGGCTAACCGCCCTAACCTATCTAAATCCAAAACAACTAGCACATCCCCTCTTCGCAAATAATTGAGACAATCATCCAAGCCTTTCCGTTGGGAATTACTACCCGATGCCTTGTCTTCAAAAATTCGTTCACAGCCGATTTCTGTTAACGCATCAACTTGACGGTCAAGCAATTGTTTTCCTTCAGAAGTTGACACTCGGGCATAACCGATGAAACCCATGGTGTAATTCTCAAGATAAATTATAGGTTGTCGTGAATAAAATTTATCATAACTTAAAGTTATGATAATTCACAATATTAGAAAATAAAAATTGTGCATTATAATTGATTTTCGTAATTTATCGTTATGATAAAAAACTTCAAAATTTACGCAACTGTTTACCTTGAAAAAAAGTTACAGATAGCTGATTGGCAAGGCAAGCAACTCTGTCTTGCCTGTATGATTAAGCATGAATAGCATCGGCTCATCACTTGCTGGTGCCAATTGTAGTGGGTCGTCAAAGTTGATGTATTGATAATATTTACCTTGACTCTGTGCAATATGCTTGAGCAAGGTTGATTTACCGAATTTTCTGGCGCCTGTCACTATAATGGCAGGGCATTGAGTGATAAGTGTGGCTAAGATTGAATGAAGATGATTGGGATATACATAAGGAAATCATTCTAAATTTAGTTCAATTTCATATTGTAAATGAAATTGAACTAAAAATGACTTAATAAAAAACTATGACTGTGGCAATTTGCCACACTTTTTTATTTGGAAATAATCGCTATTTGTTGCCTAATCTTATATACTATCATACACGTTTTTGAATGGTATCGAACACAAATGATAAATAAAAACACTAAGATAATAGCCGTTGCTAACCATAAGGGCGGCTGTGGCAAAACGACGACCGTGGTCAACCTGGCAGCAGAACTGGCAAAGCTTGAACTATCTGTCCTAGTCATTGACCTTGACCCTCAAGCTAATGCAAGTCTACATATTGGCAAAGACCACCCTAGCGAAGTCAGCGTCACCATCGCTGAACTATTACTATCGGAAGCTGAAAAACTTCCTCTAGCTATTCATGAGGATACTAATATAGAGGGGGTATCACTTATCTATGGATCATTAGCGCTAGGTGCTGCAGAAGATAAATTGAAAGAAGAAGCGCCACGTCCTTCAGAGGAATTAAGAGACAAAATATCTCCGTTAATAGGTTTATATGATGTTATTCTTATTGACTGTCCACCTAGTTTGAAACTATTGACCAGTAATGCCTTAGCTGCGGCAACCGATTTAATTATACCGATTGAATCGGGTTCTCAGTACGGAATGTATGGCGTAACTGATTTGGTTAAACACCTTCAAAAAATTTATCGTATTAACCCTAAACTTAATTTATTAGGCGCATTGCTGATACGCCATGATGAACGCCAAACGGTTTGCAAGCTCATCGAAAGTTCAGCCAGAGAGCAGCTTGGAAAACTGATTCCTATTAAAATTCCTACTAGTACCAAAATTAATCAGGCTGCTATGGCCCAAACCAGTATCCAAAGAATTGACCGTACCTCCAAGGTCGCTCGTGAATTTAGAAAATTTGCATTATGGGTGGTGAATGAATTAAATCTACCCATTCATAAAGATAATCAAGAAGATTTAGTCATTGGAAATAATGAGGCTGATGATGAGTAAAGATATCAAAGCATTGTTAGCCCAGAAGTTAGCTGAGAACAGCGCAAAGCATCTTAATGCAAATCAGTCAGCTCATTTAGAGTTGGGCAATGAACTAAAAAAGTTACCGCTAAATAAAGTACGTCCTAACCGTTTTCAGCCCCGTACTGTATTTGATGAAAAAGAAATTGCTAGTTTGGCTGAATCTATTAAAGAGATGGGGCTTTTACAGCCGGTTACAGTTCGAGAGATCGATGAAGGAAACTACGAGCTAATCGCTGGTGAACGCCGATTTAAAGCGCATGATTTACTGGGCAAAACTCATATCGATGCAATTGTGACCCAAGCAGATGATAGTGAAATTGCCATTTTAGCATTAGCAGAAAATGCGAGTCGAGAAGATCTTTGCGATTTTGAAATTGGTAAAGCACTGCGTAGTATCGAATCGTTATTTCCAAATAAGTCTCGTTTAGCAGAAGCCGTTGGTATTGATCGCAAAGAGATGTATCGATATTTCGCTTACCGCGATTTACCAGCAAGTTTTTTAGAAAAGGTTGAACGCAATCCTAAATTGCTCTCTCGCTCGGCAGCCTATGATATCAAGCAAGTTATTAATGAACTACAACTATCAGAACAACAAACAACAGAAATCTTATCCCATGTCTGGGATATGTTAGAGCTTGGTAAGCTCGAACAAGGAAAAATTGCAGAATTTATTAGGCAACAAAGCTTAAAGTTAAGCCAAGATATTTTAACACCCGCTATTGCTGCACCTTTAGATATAAAACCAATCATTTCTAATGGTAAACCGATTGGAAAATTTCATCACAAAGGCAAAAAGTATGTGGTCGAAATCAATGCCAAAGACTTAGACCAACAACAACGCACTGAGATTGAGCAATTTATCGAAATGTTAATGACAAAAAATGTGTCATCTTAAACTTTCTATCCAAAAAAGAAAAACTGTGGCAATTTGCCACACTTTTTAACTAATCATGAAAAATCGAAACTGTGGCAATTTGCCACACTTTCCAAACAAGAGAAAATTATCAATGTCTTTAACCGAGCAAACCAGCGAACAGAGCTACCAAGACTGGCTCAATCAGCTCAAAACACAGATTCGCTCATCTCAACAACGAGCTATACTTGCGGTTAATCAAGAACTGGTGCTGTTATATTGGCAAATCGGACAAAACATCCTACAACGTCAAGACCAACAAGGTTGGGGTGCAAAAGTTGTTGACAGACTATCCAAAGACCTATCCGCCGAATTCCCAGAAATCAAAGGCTTTTCTACTCGCAACCTAAAATATATGCGTAAGTTTGCCGAAGCATGGCAAGATAAGCAAATAGTGCAGCAGGCTGTTGCACTATTACCATGGGGTCATAATCTTGTACTATTGGATAAATTTTCTGACAATGAAACAAGACTATGGTACGCCCAAAAAGCCATTGAACATGGTTGGTCACGCAATGTCTTAGTCCATCAAATAGAAAGCGGTCTGCTAGAACGCACAGGACAAGCCGTCAATAATTTTTCGCAAACATTGCCCAAGATACATTCAGATTTGGCGACCCAAACTTTCAAAGATCCTTATATTTTTGACTTTCTCAGCTTAGGCGAAGCCTATCATGAACGAGAATTAGAAACCGCTTTAACTCAGCATATTATGGCATTTTTACTTGAGTTAGGGACAGGTTTTGCGTTTGTTGGCAAACAGCGGCATATTGAAGTTGGTGGTGACGATTTTTATATCGATTTGCTTTTCTATCATCTGCAACTTCGCTGTTACGTTGTCATCGAATTGAAAACAGGCGATTTTAAACCTGAGCATATCGGGCAACTCAATTTCTACGTGACTGCAGTCGATAGGCAACTCAAAACCGAACATGACACACCAACAATAGGCTTGTTACTTTGTAAAAGTCGTAACGAAGTCGTGGTTGAATATGCACTCAATCAAAACCCCCAACCGATTGGCGTTGCAGTTTATCAATTAGAAAAAATGTTGAACGAGTTAGAATTAGACAAATAAAACTGTGGCAAATTGCTACACTTTCCAAAAAATAAGAATACGGACATTCCCATGAGCAAAATTTACGACTCTGACAGCGAACAAATGGCTATCGAACAACTTCAAGCCATCGGCTATCGCCACGTTTATGGCGTCGATATCGAACCCTATGGCATCAAACCCCTACGAGCCTATAGCCAAGTTTTGCTCCAAGACAATGTCTTACAAGCTATCGCTACCATCGACCCACAACTCACCCCAGAACAATGCCTTGAAGCGTATCAGCCAACATAACCAACTCACCACACCCAATAATGTCTGCAATAATTTAGCCTTTCACCGTTGGCTTACCGAAGGCATCGCCCTAGAAATCCACAAGGACGGCAACAGTCAAGGCAAGCAGGTCTGGTTAATTGACTGGAACGAACCGAGCAACAACGAATTTTTGGTCATTAACCAACTCACCATCACCCATGATAGCCCCAAAGGCAAATATAAACGCCGACCCGACCTTATTTTGTATATCAATAGCATTCCGCTCGTCGTTATCGAACTAAAAAACGCCACCGATGCCAACGCCACTATTCAAGGCGCGTATAACCAAATCCAAACCTACCAAGCCCAAATCCCCCAACTATTTACCTACAATGCGTTCTGCGTGGTATCAGACGGACTAGAGGCCAAAGCAGGGACACTTTCGGCGGATTTTAGCCGTTATATGACATGGAAAACCAAAACAGGCGACACAGAAGCCCACCGCCACGAGCCACAACTTAATGTCTTAATTCAAGGTTTGCTTAACCCAGTCACACTACTGGATATGGTACGGCATTTTATTGTCTTTGAAGCTAAAAAAACCGAAGACAAAAACGGTATTATCATCATCGGTAATATTAAAAAATGGCGGCATATCATCAGTATTATGCGGTTAATAAGGCAGTATTATCAACCATCCGAGCGAGTAGTGAAAATAGTGATGAGGATGACACCCCAAAAAATAATCTTAGTAACAAAAAAGCAGGCGTCGTTTGGCATACTCAAGGCTCGGGAAAATCCCTGTCAATGGTGTTCTATACAGCCAAAATCGTGCTTGCCATGAATAACCCAACCGTGGTTATATTGACCGACCGTAACGACTTAGACGACCAGCTTTTTGCCACATTCTCGGCATCGGTTCGATTGCTTAGGCAATCTCCAAAGCAAGCCGGAGATCGAGAGCAGCTCAAAGAACTACTTAAAGTCAATTCTGGCGGTTTCATTTTTACCACCATTCAAAAATTCCAGCCAGAAGACGGTAGCAATGTCTATGACACGCTGTCCGAACGCCATAATATCATCGTCATCGCCGACGAAGCGCACCGCTCGCAATATGGCTTTGCCGCCAAAGAAGTCGATGTCAAAAACGATGCTGGCGACGTGACGGGCAAACGCACGGTTTATGGTTTTGCCAAATATTTGCGTGATGCCTTGCCCAATGCCACTTATCTAGGCTTTACAGGCACACCGATTGAAAAAAACGATATCAACACCCCAGCGGTGTTTAGTGATTATGTTGATATTTACGACATCTCCCAAGCCGTTGAAGATGGGGCAACGGTGCGGATTTTCTATGAATCACGGCTTGCCAAAGTGGCGATTAGTGACGAAGGCAAAAAATTGATAGCCGACTTTGATGAAGATTTTAACGAAGACGAACTCACCGCCACTCAACAAGCACGAGCCAAATGGGTCAAAGCCGAAGCCTTAATCGGTAGCCATGACCGTATCCAAGCGGTCGCTGCCGACATCGTACAACACTTTGAACAACGGCTATTTGCCAATGCCAACCAAGGTAAAGGCATGATTGTTGCCATGTCTCGGCGGATTGCAGTGGATTTGTACAATGCGATAATTGCATTACGCCCAGCGTGGAGCAGTGATGATTTATACGACGGCGTCATCAAAGTGATTATGACCTCATCGGCAGCCGATGGGGCAGCCCTTGCCAAGCATCATACAACGAAAAAAGACCGCCAAATTTTAGCAAACCGTATGAAAGACCCAGAGGATAAGCTCAAACTGGTTATCGTGCGGGATATGTGGCTAACAGGCTTTGACGCTCCCAGTATGCACACGCTTTACATCGATAAACCGATGAAAGGTCATAACTTAATGCAAGCGATTGCCCGTGTCAATCGGGTGTACAAGGATAAAGCAGGGGGCTTGATCGTTGATTATCTGGGTATTGCTGCCGATCTGAAAGAAGCCTTGAGCTTTTACTCAGATGCTGGCGGTAAGGGCGACCCAGCCGTGGTGCAAGATGAAGCCGTCATTATCATGAAAGAAAAACTGGAAGTGTTAGACGGCATTATGCACGGTTACGACTATCACAAATACTTTACCTCAGACACCGCTGAAAAACTCAAAATCATTCTCGAACCCGAAGATTTTATCTTAGGCATTGAGCAAGGGGAAGGAAAGACCCGTTTTATTCGTGCTGTAAGCTCGCTCAGTCAATCTTTCCCCCTAGCCGTACCCCATCCTACCGCAATGGAAAATGCACCCCTTGTAGCGTATTTCCAAGCGGTTAAAGCACGTTTGGTCAAATTCAATGAACCGACGACCAATTCTGCAGGTATCGGCAACAGCGAATTGGAAACTAGAGTTAAACAGACCATTGACCAGGCCTTAGTGAGTGAAAAGGTCGTCGATATCTTTGATGCCGCTGGTATTCAAAAACCCGACATCTCTATCTTATCTGATGAATTCATGGAAGAAATGCGAGATTATGAACACAAAAACATTGCTCTAGAAACTCTTAAAAAACTACTGAATGATGAAATAAAAGTGCGAGAGCAACACAGCGTTACCCAAGGCAAAAAACTCATGGACATGCTCAACAACGCTATCAAAGGCTACCAAAACAAAGTCTTAACTGCAGCTGAAGTAATTGAAGAGCTTATTAAGTTAGCCAAAGAAATCAAACTATCTGACAATTTAGCCAATGAACTTAAACTCACTAATTTTGAATATGCGTTTTACTCTGCGGTTGCCGAAAATGACAGTGCCAAAGAACTCATGGGTAAAGATAAACTGCGAGAACTCGCCATTGTTTTAACATCAACCATTCGTAATAACATAAGTGTTGATTGGACAATCAAAGAATCTGCTAGAGCCAAAATTCGTACTGTCGTAAAACGTTTGCTCAGGAAATATGGTTATCCACCTGATATGGAGCTTTTAGCTACAGAACTCGTATTACATCAAGCAGAGGTAATTGCTGATCAATTAGTTAGCTAAAAAAGCTTTATATTTTATTTACTGTTTTTGATAAAAAAATAAGACGACGTTTCATTACCTCACTATTTTAATGATAAAAGTAGGTTTTTAATGTTTTTAATGTTTTTAAATACTTTTAATAGTTTTTAAACAAGCCGCAAGTCGCCCATACCAAGGCTTATATAAGATATTAGACGACGTTTAGTTACCCATAAGACGACGTTTAGTTACCCATAAGACGACGTTTAGTTACCTATAAGACGACATTTAATTACTCATAAGACGACGTTTAATTACTCATAAGACGACGTTTAATTACTCATAAGACGACGTTTAGTTACCTTAAATAAAGATATCTAAATATATATTATTAGACGACATTTAGTTACCTTAAAATTTTTAAAATAATAGGACGACAAATTGTTACCTCAGGATTGATTCAGATAAATTTATTATAAGACGACATTTTATTACCAATTTAATTCCCAATGATTCATATAAAACGCATAATATATCTGTTGCGTTTAAACGACATAAAAAATATAATCGTCTTAAATAAGTTTTTAAAATAAACTCAAATGTCTAAATCTTCAACTCAAAAAGATATAGTCGTTAAGTCTAATAGACTTAATTCTGCACTTCAAAATTTAAGCCTAGCTGAAATACGAATTATCCAATTAGCGATTGTAGATGCTCGTGAAAGTGGAAAAGGTCTAGATCCATCTACGCCTTTAACAATTAGTGCGTCACGCTATGTAGAGGTATTTGAAACTACGCGACAAAATGCCTATATGAGGATTAAAGAAACTGAAGAGACATTGTTTAATCGCCGATTTAGCTTTATTGATGAAGATGGTCTACTGGTAAAAAGTCGTTGGTTGTCTCAAGTGCGGTATTTAGATAACCAAGGTGAAATTGAATTATCTTTTACGCCAGCTGTAGTCAAGGGAATTAGCAGAATTGATGGTGCAGTTGATTTTTTTACTCAGTATTCTTTACAACAAACATCTGGTTTGGATAGCGCTTATTCAACTCGGCTATATGAATTACTCGTTCAATGGAAAGCGGCAAAAAAGACACCTTTATTTGAATTAGAAACATTTAGAGCGCAGTTAGGATTGCAAGAAAACGAATATGCGAGGATGTTTGATTTTAAAAAACGTGTCTTAGATATGGCAGTTAATGAAATTAATAAAGTGACTGACTTAAAAGTGTCCTACCAACAAATTAAAGAGGGACGGAGTATCATAGGATTTATTTTTACGGTAACTTTAAAAAATAAAGAAGCACCATTAAAGGATGTAAAACGTGATACCAATACCCTCGATATGTTCGTGCCAATGACCGATAGTCAGCGTTACCATTTTGCAAAAAAGTTATCCAAGCTTCATGAATTATCTTACCTTGCTAAAGGGGAGGCAGGTCGAAACTATGACGTGTTTGCCGAACAAATTGCCAATGAGCTTTCAGATCCTGAGCGAGTTAAGTTTTATGAAAAGTACTTAGTGCAAGTAGGATTTAAAAAATCAATTTGAAATTTAGGATTAATGAAATTAGCATAGTTATACCAATTATCAATATGACGAACCTATTATGACCGTCACCATCCTTCACCGACTCGAAGCCCAAAGCTACCAACCCATTCCTTTGTTTTTAGAACCCATTCCAGCAGGATTTCCCTCACCTGCTGAAGGCTATGTTGAAGAATGTGTGGATTTAAATGACTTGTGTATCGATCATCCTAATGCCACTTTCTTAGTCAGAGTCGATGGGTTGTCGATGATTGATGCCGGTATCTATCCCAATGATTTGCTAGTGGTGGATCGGAGTCTTGAGCCCCAACATGGCGACATTATCGTCGCTCGCTTATTTAACGAATTCACCGTTAAAGAGCTCAATCTTTATCCTTATCCAAGTTTAATTGCCCATAACGAATCCTTTGAAGACATTACCTTAGTCGGTGAAGTTGACTTTGAAGTATTTGGTGTGGTCACCAATGTCATTCGCCCCATTGGTCGCGGCACTAAACGTCCTATCTACAAGTAAGTTTTCATTTCATCTAATTTCTTATCACTGTTTACAACTCACACGACGACCATCGTCGTTTAATCGTTATTTGTCATTTCGATGTCTTGCTTTTTTTTCTACACTAAAGACTCATTTTTGATTGTCTTAGTACATATGTATGCCTTAATTGATTGCCATAGCTTTTATGCGTCTTGCGAAAAACTGTTTCGTCCTGACTTAACACATCGACCGGTCGTGGTGCTATCTAATAACGATGGCTGTGTGGTGGCTAGATCGGCTGAAGCGAAGGCATTAGGGATTAAGATGGGCATCCCTTACTTTCAGATTAAAGACTTTCTACAGCAACATCGTGTGGCGGTGTTTAGCTCCAATTACGCTTTGTATGCCGATATGTCAGCGCGGGTGATGAATACACTTGAACAGCTGTGTCCTGACGTAGAAGTATATTCGATTGATGAAGCGTTTTTATACCTAGGTCGCTATCCAGCGGCGCTTAACGATTTAACAGCTTACGCCAAGCTCATTAAAACTACCGTTGAGCGTCATACTGGCATTCCAGTAGGGGTTGGGGTTGGGAAGACCAAGACCTTGGCGAAACTGGCCAATTACGCCGCTAAAACGCATCCAGCGACGCAAGGGATTTGTGTGTTAGATAAAGCCAGCTGGATTGAGCGGTTAATGACCATTACACCGGTTGAAGAGGTATGGGGGATTGGTCGTCAGCATACTAAAAAACTACACAGTCTAGGCATTACCACGGTGGCGCAGTTTGCGGCGATGCCACACAGCTTAGTGCGCGAGCGCTTTAACGTGGTGCTAGAGCGCACCAATCTTGAATTAAATGGGGTGATGTGTTTAGGTCTAGAAGCGGCAATGGCTAAACAAGAAATTGTGTCATCGCGCTCCTTTTCTAAAAAAATCAGCGAGTTTGATGACTTAAGCCAAGCGGTGATGGGTCATGTGTCTAAAGCAGCGGTCAAACTGCGTAAGCAGCAAAGCGTGTGTAAGATACTGGTGGTGTTTGCCAAGACCAGTGCCTTTAACCCCAATGAGCCTTACCAAAGTATTCGTGGTCAATATCAGTTTATTAATGCCACCTGTGATACCCGGGTGATGATTGCTGGCGCTAGACAAGTACTAGAGCGGATTTATAAACCTAATTTAAAGTATGCCAAAGCCGGTGTCATGCTGTGTGCTATTCAAGATCAGGCTACCATCGTTGATGATTTGTTTGAGAAGCCTGACCTCTTAAAACAGCAGCAATCACAAAAGCTAATGGCAGTGATGGATGCCATTAATCAGCAGATGGCGCACCAGAGCAAAGCTCAAGCCAGAGGTTCATCTAAAGGCAATGGTGGCCGATTGTATATTGCCAGTACCGGCATAGCCAAGCAGCAAGACTGGCAGATGAATCGAGCGTTTTTAAGCCCAAGCTATACCACCAAACTGTCTGATTTATTAACTGTGCATTAATTTAACTAAGAGAACCCTGTATGTGTGCCAACTTTCAACCGATTACTCAAGCGCAAGCGTCACGCTTTACCAATCAGCAGTTAAGCTTTGACTTTAAAGACGATATCTATCCGGGTTACGAGGCACCGATACTATTTGCCAATATCGGTGACCCCGCAGAGTGGCGATCTGCGATGTTTGGTATGATTCCTAAATGGGCCAAAGACACCAGTTTTGCTAAACACACCTACAATGCCCGTAGTGAAACCGTTGCCGGTAAACCAAGTTTTAAACACGCTTGGTACAATAACCAGTTTGCGTTAATTCCGGTACAAACCATCTATGAGCCTAAATACATTAACGGAAAAGCGCATCGCTATGGCATTCACCGCGAAGATAATGAGCCTTTTACCGTGGCTGGATTATATGAGATGGTAAAAATTGGCGATCAATTGATTCGCTCCATGACTATGCTCACCATTAATGCCGATCAGCATCCGTTTATGTCCCAGTTTCATAAACCTGAAGATGAAAAACGCTCGATTGTGGTGATTGAGCCTCAGCATCGAACGGATTGGCTTAACATGACGCATGAGAACGCATTTGAGCTTTTGTTACCAATGGGAGAGGGATATACAGCCGAATACCGTCCAAAGCCGTCAAAAACGCATGACAGTGCGCCTAATGAAGATTTATTGGATTTACTGTTGCCTAAGTCGTAATAAAATATGGGGATAGACGATTTAAACCATCAGCAGCAAATGAGTGGCTTGGCTAATAAACAACCCATCAGTCATTTGACCAAAGATGAGCAGATTGCCGTCATCTTTGATCGGGTAGCTGCCTATAACCAAACACATGACACCAGCAAACCATTATTCTTTGATACCGAAACCACCGGTGGCGGCAGGGAGGATCAAATCATTGAAATTGCGTTTTGTGATAGTGATAGAAATCTGATTATCGACACGCTAATCTACACAGATATACCTTCAAGTACAGGCGCATTTAAGGTGCATGGTATTTATCCTCATGAGCTGATAGGTAAGCCTACCTTTATTGATATTCAACCCGCGATTGTACAGTTGCTCAAAGGAAGAACCCTGTATGCCTATAACGCAAATTTTGATATTCGTATGATGCGCCAATCGGGTCATAAACTTCGCTTGCAGCAAGTTGGGGTTAAATGCTTGTGCAAGCAGTTTGCTGATTTTATCGGGCAATACTCACCGTATTTTAAAGCCAATCGCTATTTTAGCCTAAGCAAGGCTATGGCCCACTTTGGGGTAGAGCATAGCAATGCGCACCGAGCAGCAGCCGATGCGTTAGCCTGTGTGACGGTATGGCAGGGGATGGTGAAAAGTCATCATTGGGATTATTGAATGACGTATCATATTAAAATACAGCTATGTAGTAGGGAACAGAGCAACCTAATTAATAAGGTTGCTCTTTTTTTACGGTAGCGGTTTGCTCATCGTCTTCATATATGATGATATCGCCAGGCGTGCAGTCAAGTAGTTTGCATAAGCGTTCTAAAGAAGCGAAGTCTATGCGTGTCACCTCATTGTTATATAAACGATAGAGTGTGGTCCGTCCCATGTCGGTCAAGCGGTCTGCATCAGCAACTCGAATCCCTTTTTGAGCGAATAACACTGGTAGATTAAGTTTAATCATAAATATTTTCCACAAATTAACACAAAGTTATTGCTAGTGGAACAATAAATGTTTATAATAAATTCCACAAGCGGTAATATTATTACTATATAGAGTAATTTATCACCATCTAAAAGTAATGTTATTATGCCATATAGCTATTGATTTTACCAAAACTATCCCATAAGGAGCACAAAAATGCACCCAAACCCCGTCATCCAACAAATCTATAACCAACTCGATCAAAGAGAAAACCGCCAACAGCAAATTAATAAGCTTACAAGCCAACTAATCAAAGAACAGCGGATACAACCAGGTGACAACCTTTACCTATTTCTAGGACTCATCAAACGCTGCAACAACACCCAAGCCATTCAAACATGGATTTCAGAAATATTAGACGAAATAGACGTAAACGACGACCAAGAAAAATACCAACAGCTTGAGCATAAATTTCTAAAACTTATGCCAGAAATAGCATAGAACAAGTCCCTTTAACAACCGCCAAAATCACAAGCCTAACCTAAAAAAAGGACCATCATATGCACTACAAATACCTCGCAAAAAACCACATCAGTGAACAACAAACCATCATTGTGCGTGACTACTTTGAAACCCCACTAGAAACTCACGGCAATCATTTAGATCACATCACACATATCTGTCAGTATTACAACATCAGTGCGCCGTTATTAAGCGAGATGGTCAGCCACTTCAAAATCTATGACACCCAAACCCACTGTAGAGAGTGCAACATCATGCGACAAATCTACGAACCGACCTATAACTATCAGAACCAAAAATTCAATTGGATATGCGATGACTGTCATCAATTTATCCAACAGCCATTTAACAGCACTTTTTCAGCAGAACGATTCTATAATGAAGACGATGACTGTCCCTTCTAAAATCTTATTGGCCAAAATCATTTTATGAATGCCATCATAAAAAAAACATAAAGATCTTGCTTAAAAAAGACAGCTAACGAAAATGAACTGGCTGTCTTTTTCAAAAAAAACATCACTAAAAAATTAAAAATCATCCCAAAAAATATTCACCAACAGAAAAATCACGTTAAGAATCTCAAAAAAAACTCAGCAGCTTAGTCAAACTCACTAAAAGCATCCTGCTCATTTTCGCCAATTACTCATCCCTATCAAACATCAACCGCTATTATCAAAACAATATCATCACTCACTAAAAAACTATCACCAACTCAGATACAAAACCGCATCAATTTCATGAGATGACAACTAAAAATCAGTATGTTAACCTAACCAATATAAAGGGTTAAAAATAGATATAGCCAGCACATGCAGAGACACCAAATTTACTAACGTAAATTGACTGTCTCTGCGTTCTGGCAAAGGGGGCTTGCCCCCTTTTGAAACCCCAAGCACCCATTTATCGCTTCACATAGTTGCGATTAAAATGGGTGCTCATTGGGGAGACCCCAAACCCCCTTTAACCAAAAATGGACTTCATAAAAAATAGATAGGCACTAAAAATGGCACAACAATCAGCCGAAAAAAGCAAAGCCATGACAAAGTATCGGTAAAAAACTCATCAAAAAAACTACGAGATAAGCGGCTTAACATTCGCTTTAGTGACGAAGAATTTTCTATGCTCGAAGCCAAAGCTGAAGGGATGAGTTTGGCTCGCTATGCTCGTGCAATTTTAACTAAGGGAAAGGTGACAAGACGTGAACGCGATTATCCAAGTATTGATCCCAAACTATTACAACAACTGCACGCTATGGGTAAAAATTTAAATCAACTCGTCCGTTATACCCACGAGCAAGCCAATGCCAAACATCCGATTGATACCCTAAATTTAGCACTAGCCATTGATAATATGGCTGAACAATTGGCTAGGTTAAAAGCTCAGTACCAAGTGCCAGAAAATTATTTTAGAGCAGTTGAAGATGAGGATGTTGCGACTGAAGCAAATGACTCTGCCACGGATAACCCAATAGAAAGTTCACCCATAAACAATGGCAATCTAAATAATCATGTGATTGGATGATGAAATGCTGCTAAAATTTTTCAAGCGAGGTGGCACCGATGATGATAGACGCACATTAGGGGGCAGTGCCGTTAAAAATTATCTACTGGGTACCAACGATCAACCTCGTAAAAAAGCGCGTGTATTGTTAGGTGATCCTGATGAGGTCACTGAGATTATTAATGGCTTGCCATTTGCCAAAGTTTATACCTCAGGCTGTCTAAGCTTTCATGAGGATGACAAACTCACCGAAGCTCAAAAGTTTGACATCATGGCCGACTTTGAAGCCATGATGTTTGTTGGTCTTGAACCGTATCAATACACCAGTTATTGGGTTGAACATACGGATAAAGGTCGGGTCGAGCTTAACTTTGTCTTTCCTAATGTTGAGTTGATATCGGGCAATCATCTACAAGTCTATTATCACAATCGTGATTTGAACCTTGTTAATAGCTGGAAAAATTTGACCAATGATAAGTATGGTTTTATCAATCCTTCTGATTTAGAAAACCGTCGGGATGTGACTCCCAGTATTGGTCCAAATCTGTTGAAAGACTGGGATCAGTCGAATAAGCAAAAAATTATCGATAAGCTCAAACACTACCAAAGCATTGAGGATTTTAAACAACAACTCACCGATGTGGTACTAACTCAAGCGGCATTGCGACAACAAACCGACGAGCCTTTAACCTGTCAAGATGACGTTGCAAAATTGCTTGAAGACTTCGGTTTCGAAATCTCTCGCAGAGGCAAAGACAGTATCAGTATTAAAAACCCTGACCCCACCAAAAAAAATATAAAACTTAAAGGTGTCATTTATGAGCGAGACGTCACCCAATCCATTATTAGCTACATTGCACAACGCACAGGCCCAAACCCAGCAGCAAATCCAATCCCAGCAGGAACAAGAGAAGACCAGCTTAGAACAGCAGAAACAATTTTTCCAAGCGAGCTTGAAAAACGTCGAGAACGACATTATCAGCGGTATGACGAAAATTTGCGAGCTGCTCGAGCAGTATCAAAACAGCAGTCAAAGCTTGAGCGACAGCAATCTACAGCAGCATCAAAGCTGGCTCAATCAGACCTGTCAGACCTTGGAGAGCGCCAAACAGGCCTTGCTTGGGATGTTGGAGCAAATGGATCAGCTCAAGCAGCAGACGAGCGACGATTATCAGCGCATTCAAACTCACCTGACGGAGCAGGGCAATCAACTGCGTCAAGCCATAACCAACGAAACACAAACCACCCTGCAGCATCACCAACAGCAGCAACAAATCCTACGGGCGCAGATGGAGGCGAATCATCAAGCGGATATCGAAGCTATCGAGGACAGCCAACAACAGAGCAGGGCGCTGATTGGGCAAATGGCACGCAACAAACTGCGCCTAGGAATCGTGATGGGCAGCCTATTGGGGGGATTGATACTGCTGATGCTGATTCTGACTCTGATGAATTACAGCCAGTACAAGGATTGGCAAGAGACCAAGATCTTGGTCGACCAAAGTCAAAAGGAGCTGACCTTACTCAACCAACAAATCCATCGTACACCACTTCAATATCAAGCCCAAGCCCTTACGGATATCCAGGCGGTGTATGGTGGTGGTATCAATATCACTCCCAAAAATCCAAAAAACGCCGTGTGTCAGAACAACGGTTTTGGCTATCCGACTTTATTTATCAGCCAAAACCCGTATTACCGTCCCAATTAGAGAAAAATAACCATGCAACCCATTACCACCCAGCAACTCATTACCGAAAGCTTAAACAAGCTGTCGAGCGATTTGTACAGCCAAGTGAGCCAGACGCTCAACCAACTCAAGCAGCAGCAACCGCAGACAATCGACAAGATGGTACAAAAACATCTGGAATTGATGTTGCCCAGCTTGTATCAACAGCTATTAACTCACCTAACCGAGCAAGTAAACCAAAAGACCGAGATGCACAACCAGCAGATAACCCAATACTTGGACGAATTAAGCAAGCTACAGACCGCCGAGATAGCAACACTGAAAAAAGGACAAGAAGAATTTCAAAACTTGCAAGACAAGATCCAATCAACCTTGACCCGCTTGGATGTTATACAAATCGTCGACGAAAGCGAGTTCGAAAAGTCACTGACAGATTTAAAGGCTTCGATAAAGACATTACAGAGCAGTATATCGCAGAGCAACAGCGAGCAGCAAAGCTTAGAAAGCTTAATCAGCGAGCTGGAAACGTTAAAAACGGATTTAGTGGACAAAGTGAGCGAATTGACAAAGTTGCAGTCGGATTTAACCAGTTACACAATGCAGTTAAAGCAATTATTGAGTTGATCATCAATTTACTCAAACAATTATTTAATAGCCTAAGCAATCAATTTAGCAATGTGGTTAAAATCAATACTGAGACCAAGCAGCCATTATCGCCTCAACAGAAAACCAATTATGTTAATAGCCGTCCACAGAGTTTGGGCTGGTATAATGAGCTCAAAGATGAAGTTAAAACGCTGCCAAAAGAGCGCAAAAATGATAACGTACCAAGATTTAGAATGAGATAATGTGAGACAAGAAAGGTTGGTATTTAACATAATTAGGACTTACGCAAAAAGCATAAAATTTTGCGAAAGCGGATAAAAATATAGTATAGTCAATCCTAAATTATAGTAAGCACCGTTTGCCCTGAGCTTGTCTAAGGGTAACGGTCGTTATGGTTCGACAGGCCTACCACGAACGACCCTGTTCGATATAATTCAGTTTTCACTATAGCATAAAGAGATGAAGAAAAAAGCTATCACCCGCTTAGACTACTGTCAATATTTACTGGTAAGCCAAACCAATTACACCCTTACCAACTACGCAGAACATCATCCTGAATCAATTAGTCATGACCGCATCAATCGATACCTACGTCATGACAAACTAAAACCCAAGCTCGTATGGGAAAAAGTCAAAGACGACATCGTATTAGACGACGATGGCTATCTTATCTTTGATGACAGCATACTCGATAAAAATCATAGTCACAAAATCGAATTGGTTAATCGCCAATACAGTGGCAACGCCCATCGCATTATTAAAGGCATCTGCATCGTTAACTGTATCTATGTCAATCCAAAGACCGAACAATACTGGCTCATTGATTACCGTATTTATGACAAAACCACCGATGGCAAAAGCAAACTTGACCATCTAAAAGACATGCTACAGCACAGTATTGAACACAAACAAATTAAATTCAAATATGTGCTCATGGATACATGGTATGCCACCAAAGACATTATGCTGTATATTGATAACTTACAAAAAATCTATTATTGTCCTTTAAAATCCAATCGAAAAGTCGATGATTCAAAAGGAGTAAACCCTTACAAAGCAGTCAACGAATTAACTTGGACTGACCAAGAGCAACAAAATGGCAAACTGATTAAAATACATGCCTTTCCTAAAGATTACAAAGTGCAACTGTTCCGAGTAGTGGTTAATGAAAACCGCACGGACTGGATTGTCACCAATGACACCACTCAGGATTCATCAGATGGCACACGATTGGTGTGTGCCATCCGCTGGAAGATTGAGCAGTTTCACCGAGAACTTAAACAACTCACTGGTATTGAAGCTAATCAGTGTCGTAAGGCTCGTATTCAGCGGAATCATATTTGTTGTTGTATGCTGGTTTGGCTGCAGTTAGCCAGACAGGCTAAACGGTTAAAACAATCTTTATATCAGGTTAAAAGGGGTTTACTCAGTGATTATTTGCGTGAGCAGTTACGCTCGCCTTCGGTCGTCTTTGCGTAAGTCCTAATAATGAATGATGGGCGATGTTAAATTGAATTAAGTTCTAAGTCTAAAATGTTCATAAAAACATTCAAAAATTTGTTTATTTCCTTTATTTGTGTTTTTATGGTCAGTACATAAAAACTTTAACCTATTCAATTAATTAGGAAAATTATGGCAACGACTTTTCATATAGCAGGTGTCAACGGTAGTATTGACGGTAATGGCGAACAAACTTTGGTGATGATACATGGTTGGCCCGATACCCAAGCACTGTGGCAAAACCAAGTGGCTTTCTTTAAAAATGACTATCGTTGCGTCACCTTTACGCTGCCTCTATTTGATGAGCCACAGGCTCGCCCCAAGGTGTTTTCATTAGAAGACATCATTGATACCATTCGTCAAGTGATTGACTATGTCAGCCCTGACAAGCCGGTGATATTGATGGTACATGATTGGGGTGCTATTTATGGCTATCAATATGTGGTACGTTATCCAAAGAAAGTCAGCCGCTTAATTGGCATTGATGTGGGTGATGCCTATAGTGAAGAGTTTAATGCTAGTTTAACGGTTAAAGATAAGCTGGTGATTGCAGGCTATCAGCTGCCATTAGTGATTGGTTTTCGTTTAAATGGTAGCATTGGTAATAAAATAGCCAGAACAGTAGGCAAAGTCCTAGGAGCACCTGCGGCATCTCAGACGATCCATGCGAATATGGGCTACCCTTATTATGTGGTGTGGACAAAGGCAAAGGGCGGTTTTAAAAACTTACAATCGATTAACTTCACCTGTCCTTACCTGTTCATCTATGGCACACAAAAACCTACCATGTTTCACTCTGAAGCTTGGCTGGTTAAAATCACGCAGCAGCCTAACAATCAGGTGAGCGGGTTTAAGACATCACATTGGGTTACTGTCGATAAGCCCACACTGTTTAACCATACAGTATTAACATGGCTGCAACGACTTGACTGATGTATGCTAAAGAAAACGGAGGAATTTATAAGGTTATTTTTCATTAGAATACTTAATAATATTGAAAATGGATTAGGCAAATAATTGATTTTAAAAATATTATTTTAACATAACAAGTATTGGGCAAGTTGAGTTTGAAGATGAATCTGTTAACAATAGTGCTGTCGTAATAAGATAAAATATACTTCCTTGAATGTAAAACAAGTCAGTGACTACGCTAAGTAAAACTGCACGGAGGTTTAAGACGTATTAACAAACTCACAATTTAGTAGTCAAAACTATAATACTCCCAGAAAACTGGACCAAAAAATTGCAGCAAATAAGATAGAATAGCCCTTAAGAAAAGAGGTCTATCTAATGACAAAAGTTCGTAAACGTCACAATGCTGAATTTAAAAGTAAAGTCGCTGTTGAAGCCATCAAAGAGCAAAAGACAATTAATGAGCTGACTGCTGAATACGGTGTTCATGCAACCCAAATCAGCAACTGGAAAAAGCAAGCCTTGGCTGTCATACCCAGTGCCTTTAATACCAAACAGCAAGACAACGAACAAGCCCAGCAAGCCATTATCGATGAACTGCATCGGCAACTGGGGCAAATCATTAGTGAGAGAGACTGGCTTAAAAAAAAGTCCTCACAGCTCACTTAGAGTCTCGTAAACAACTGCTAGAGCCTGATAGTAAAGATTTTAGTACCCGTAAGCAATGTGAACTGCTTGGTATTAACCGCTCAAGCCTGTACTATCAGCCAAAGCCCATCAGTGAGCTTGATATCACCCTGATGAACCTGCTTGACGAACAATATACCAAAACCCCATTTTACGGGGTCAAACGCATGACAGCGTATTTGAGGCAATTAGGCTATCGTGTCAATCACAAGCGAGTACGCAGACTATTACGGCAAATGGGGCTAGATGCCATCTACCAGCGTCCTAACACCAGTAAACCCAATCCTGAGCATCAAGTTTACCCGTATTTGCTTAGGAATGTACCCATTATCCGATGTAATCAGGTATGGAGTACGGACATCACTTACATCCGCCTGTCTAAAGGGTTTGTGTATTTGATGGCGGTGATTGATTGGTACAGCCGTTATGTTTTAGACTGGTCGCTATCAACGACACTTGAAGCAGATTTCTGCATTGATACGGTGGGTAAACTACTGCACAATGGGTTACGCTGTGAGATTTTTAATACGGATCAAGGCTCGCAGTTTACCAGTCCAAGATTTACCACGCCACTCATTGATTCGGGCATTGCTGTAAGCATGGACGGTCGTGGCAGGGCGTTGGATAATATCTTTGTAGAAAGACTGTGGCGATCAGTAAAATACGAATGCGTGTATTTACGCCAGTTTGATATGGTCAGTCAAGCCAGAGTTGGTTTGAAAGACTATTTTGAGTTTTACAATCATGAGCGGTTGCATCAGTCGCTTGATTACCATACCCCTGCACAGGTTTATTTAAACAATAGTTCGGTTAATCCTGTGCTTTATCAACCCAATTCTATCTTAATTTTATGATATTCTGGTCTGGACATTGGGGAGTACATTAAACATTAAACGCAATTCATTTTACCTTGAAAAATCAGCGTTTGTCTCATGAGCTAAAAACTCTTATAGTGACGCTTCAAGTTTTTTAACAAAAGCGAATCAACTATGAGCCAAATATTTGCGCAGGCAACCCCACGAACCCAAGCGCCATACCGTAACGATGTAGTAGGGTCATTTTTACGCACTGACGCGCTAAAAAATGCTAAAACCGAATTGCAAACTGGCAAAATCAACCAAGCCGCATTTGACAAAATCCTAAAAAACGAAATCCAAAATCTTGTGAATCTACAAAAACGCCATGGACTGCACGCCGTGACCGATGGTGAATTTAGCCGTGTGTGGTGGCATTTAGATTTTTTAGCAGGGCTAGATGGCATTGAGATGATTAGCCTTGAAAAATTTCCTGTTGCGTTTAAGGGTGCGAAACCTAAGGGTAACACCATTGGCATTGTTGGTAAAATTGACTTTAGTGACGACCATCCCTTTGTCAACGCCTATCAACTTTTAAAAGATTGTGCAGGTAATTACCCAACAAAATTCACCATCCCATCACCCAGTATGCTGCACTTATTGGCTTGTATACGTGATGAGAATTACCAGCCGATTGACCTTTATCAAGAAGAAAGCCAGCTATTTGATGACATTGCTAACGCATACATTAAAGCGTTAAACAAATTTTATGCATTAGGTCTACGTAATTTACAACTTGATGACACAAGTTGGGGGCAGTTTTGCTCGCTCGATAAACGAGCGGAATTTGAGGCTCGTGGTATTGATTTGGATAAAGTTGCTAAAAATTATGTGATGGTACTCAATCGTATTGTAGATGCCAAACCTGACGATATGCAAATTACCATGCATATTTGTCGTGGTAATTTTCGTTCAACTTGGTTCTCTGAAGGTGGTTATGCGCCTATTGCTGAGGTGTTGTTTGGTGCCTGCAGAGTAGATGGTTTTTTCTTGGAATATGATAGTGAACGCGCGGGAGATTTTGCACCGTTACAACATATCAAAAATCAGCAAGTTGTACTAGGTCTAGTCACGTCAAAAACAGGCGATTTGGAAGACAAAAACGTTATTATTGAGCGGATTAAAGAAGCAGCCCAGTTTGTAGATATTAACCAGTTATGTATAAGCCCTCAATGTGGTTTTGCGTCAACCGAAGAAGGTAATATTTTGACTGAAGAAGCTCAATGGGCAAAACTCGATTTAATTAAAGAGATTGCCGATGAGGTATGGGGTAACTAGTGACCTCTGCTGTCAACAATGGAGAAAAAAACTTGGTAGATTGATGTTATTTTATTTGACTTTGACGATGGATTCAGCTTTGAATGTTTAACTGTATTCTTTTCTTAGTCACGATAAACTTCTGTTTAGTATTCTAGGTTACCAAATATTTTCTTCCGTTTTTTTCAGCATGCATCAATCAGATTTAGTTATGCCTACCAAACTTTAAAGTAATTGAATAGAACGCATTACCTTACACAACAATAATTTATACTTTTTTATTGTCATGTTTAAATAAAACCGCTTAAAAACAATCTGATAATAAAAAAGGTACTTAACCTATGATAATGAATAAAAACGTGAATAATAAATGGCATGCTGACCCATTTTTTCAACAAGCCACCCACACAAGACAGATGTCACAAGGTCAAGCTCAGCTACCTATTAAATACTTTGATGTGTCAAGCCTGATTGCTTTTTTTATGGTGGATTATGACAAAGCAGTCAGTGTATTGGACAATCCAAAGTTAAAGGTTGCCAAGCTTATAGGCAATAAAGCGCTATTTAGTCTAGCTTTCTATGATTATCGTGAATTAACGGATGGCGAGCCTTATCACGAAGTTGCATCGAGTATGCTTGTCTATCCTGCAGACCAAGACACACCTGCTCATCCATTGAGGGAAATGACATTACCACCAGATCGACGCAATACCGGTATGTGGATTTGTGATTTACCGGTAACCACTGAAGCTGCGTGTCGTGCAGGTAAAGAATTATGGGGCTACCCGAAATTCGTCACCGATATTGATTTTAATTTAAACGATAAGGATTTTAGTAGTTCTGTCAAACATCCAGAGAATCCTCAAACATCCATCTTGTCATTATCAGGTACGATCGGCGTCTCAGTTGCCGCACCTTGGGCAGACTTAGTTTTATATTCAATGTTAAATGATGCGTTAATACGGGCAACCGCAGATACACGTACATTAAATGGCGCTAAAATTGCCACTAAAGGTAATCTTAAGCTAAGTGTTGATTCAACGAACAGTCACCCAATGACACAAAGGCTCAATAGTCTTGAGTTAAATGGCGCGACACCTTTTTCAGTCACCTTTACTGATAGCTTGCAATTGCGTTTAAATGAAGGCGTAATTTTTGATTGATAATTCGAACTTCAAAAACCTGCTTACAGGGGTCACCACAGAAAACGGACCATATAGGACGCTAAGGAATTTTGTCGAATTTTAACGCCTTCTAAAACAAAGACTTACTGACTTTGAGTATTATTAAATCAATTTAGATCTCATTAGGTCGCCATATGTAGAGCATATCAACAGCTCGCAAAGCTTGAAGGCAGTTTTCTAGTTAAGGACGTTTATCTTTTACTGAGGATATTTACTCTTGGAAGATTTTTTCACAAACACAGTTGGTTAGTGCGTCGAGTTGTAAATCAAGTGGGTGTTGGTCAATCATTGTAACTCTCCCCTAAAATAAAACAGCTCAAACGTAGAATTTCTTAGAACCTGTTCACGATTAAAAAATATGCTAGGATAAGCCACATAATTGATTAATAACCGAATCATTCACCATCAGAAAATCCTATTCAAGCGACATTAACACAAAACAATTTGAGCACATACTACCCATTCTAGAAAGTGCTAGGAAGAAGACCAAACCAAGAACGGTTGACCTTTATGACGTATTTTGTGGCTTGCTATATATACTAAGAACAGGTTGCCAATGGCGACAGCTGCCCCATGACTTTCCCAAATGGCGTACCGTCCACTCGTACTTTCAGAAATGGAGTGAGCTTGACGAAGAAGGCAACAGCATTCTTGACCAAGCCTTAAAAAAAATTGGTCAAAAAAGCGCGGAAGAAGTACAACCGTAAGGGCAAAACCAGTTTTATCATCATCGATGCTCAAAGCGTTAAGAATACAGATACCGCCAAACACAAAGGCTATGATGCCGGTAAAAAAGTATCAGGGATTAAGCGCCATATTGCGGTAGATAGCCAAGGTTTGCCGCATGCTATCTGTATTACCACTGCCAATATCACCGACCGTGAAGGTGCTAAAACGTTACTTCGTCAAAATGCTAAACGCTTAAGCCGGGTAAAAAATGTGATGGTTGATGGCGGTTATCGAGGTGAGCCATTTGCTAATAGTGTTAAATCTATTTTAGGCGAAACCGTTACCACAGAAGTTGCCAAAAGAGATAAACTGCACACGTTTAAAGTCATACCAAAGCGATGGGTTGTAGAACGTTCGTTTGCTTGGCTTGAGAAAAATAGACGTCTATGGAAAAACTGTGAGCGTCATTTAAATTCGAGCCTTCAATTTACCAATCTTGCTTTCATCGCTTTGTTATTGAAAAGATTGTGAAAAGGTTCTAAGGTCACTGGCTAACCGCCCTAACCGATCCAAATCCAAAACAACAAGCACATCGCCTTTTCGCAAATAGTTGAGACAATCATCCAAGCCTTTACGTTGGGAATTACTTCCCGATGCTTTGTCTTCAAAAATTCGCTCACAGCCGATTTCTGTTAACGCATCAACTTGACGGTCAAGCAATTGCTTCCCTTCAAAAGTTGACACTCGGGCATAACCGATTAAACTCATGATAAATTTATCACGAAAAACAATTATTTTAGCTATCAGCGTGAGCGCTTAGCTCATAGCTTTGACTACGCCCAGATTCTGTAGATTTAACCAGTACACCTTTTTCTACTAAGTCATTGATATCTCTCAGTGCTGTATCTGCCGATGTTTTGGTCATGGCTGCCCATTTTTTGGTGGTCAATTTACCAAAGAAGTCGCGCCACAATCGATTAATCATCATCACTTGGCGTTCATTAAACGTTGCATGCCGATGCGTATGCCAAAATTGGGCTTTATCAACCGTCCTTTGGGTACGAGTGAGTGCCATAGTTAAAGCCTGTTCAAGCGTTTGTAAAAACCAAACTAACCAATCTGTTGTTGACGTTAAGCCTTTTTGGGTGGATTCCAAAATCGTATAATATTCTGACCGAGTTGTTAAAATTTGCGCTGACATACTATAGAAACGTCTGCCACTGCCATCGCTTTTAGCGAGCATACGTTCGGTAATCGCACGCGTTAAACGCCCATTGCCATCTTCAAAGGGGTGCAGGGTCACAAACCATAAATGCGCAATACCGGCTTTTAAGGTTAAATCTAAATCAGGTTGCTCCTCATTATACCAAGCAATAAATTTAGCCAACTCATCTGGCAATCGTTGTGCTGTTGGTGCTTCAAAATGCACTTTAGTGCGACCATAACCCCCTGATACCACTTGCATGGCACCTGTACGATCATCTCGAAGTCTACCCGCTTGTATTTTATATAGCCCGCTAAAGCTTGTAGGAAATAAGGCACGATGCCAAGCAAAGATTTCATCGAGCGTCAGTGGTTGATTAAAATAAAAACTGGCTCTTAACATCATCTCTACAATAGCATCGATTTCTCGAGTGGGTGTTACCAGGGTATCCGGGTCGTATAGATGTTCAATGCCTAAATGCCGAGCCACTGACGAGCGTA
Source organism: Moraxella osloensis (assembly GCF_001553955.1). NCBI lineage: Bacteria > Pseudomonadati > Pseudomonadota > Gammaproteobacteria > Moraxellales > Moraxellaceae > Faucicola > Faucicola osloensis. The sequence goes on along the minus strand of NZ_CP014235.1, from coordinate 33,109 downwards.
CCTGCTCATTATTGAGTATCTCCCCTTCTATCTCAGACGTTTTAATCACTTCAAGCGTCACAGCGTCCAATTGGGCTTCAAGCGGCAACTCAAAGCCTAAGCTTTGCATTTTTCCCAAAAGTTTACCTTGTAATAGACGCACATTAGCCACCAATGGTAACAACTGATTATTATCAATTTGCCAATCGGTCCAGTTGGGATATTCGTGAATGTATTTTTTATACAGCATTAATTGATAGTAATAAAAATAGATGCGGTAATTATATCAAACAATTACCGCAAAATATGCGGAGAATATCTATTTTATATTAGTTGATTTTTGTTTATTCATTAGATTCTAACAACCAATCCACAATATAAATCAGTGGAATACCGTCAATTTGGCGACGCTCATCATACTTTCCTGTAATGACTATCTTTTTATGATTATCTCGTATATGTAATAAATTATCCGTTTCATGGGTATTCTCTGGGATTTGATAAGTCACTTGCACATACAGCAATTCATCTGCCCTGCGAGCCACAAAATCAATTTCTTTACTGTCTAAACGACCCACATCCAGTGTATAGCCCCGTCTTAATAGCTCCAAAAACACAATATTTTCCAACCGATTGGCATAATTTGCCGCTTTTTTACCAATTGCATGACGCCTTAAGCCATTATCGACAATAAAGTACTTAGCATTGGTTTTAAGATAGCCCTTACCTCGGATATCATATTGCTGCACCTTATAGAACAAAAACGCATTTTCTAATAACTCAAGATATTTACTAATGGTATGATTCGAGGCTGGCACTCGCTCACTGGTCAATGTGTTACTGATTTTGCTTGGATTAACTAACTGCCCGACATTATCAGCTAAAAATAAAATGACGCTTTTTAAAATATGGGTATCTTTCACCCCTGCCCGATGCGCAATATCATTGAGCACAATCGAATCAAAAATCCCTGATAAAATAGTATCCTTTAAAGGCTCATCTGCCATAACAACACTGGGAAACCCGCCGTATTGTTCATACTCAAGATAATATTTATCAACCAACCTAGAATCCACAGGTACTTGCTTAGCTAACAGATACTCTCTAAAGGACAAGGGATAAATGTTAATCGCCACATAGCGACCGCTTAATAAAGTCGCCAGTTCCCCAGAGAGTAAATTGGCATTAGAGCCTGTAATCACAATATCGCTATTAAAGCTAACTCGGACCGCATTAATGATTTTTTGCCATCCGTCTACAAATTGGATTTCATCAAATAACAAATAGACCTTATTTTCACTGCCTTTAAGTTTCTCATTGATTAATTGGCTAAAATCATCCGCATTTTTGACCCACTGGTACTCAAAGCTCTCAAAATTCAGATAAATAATATTTTCTGCATTAATTTGTTGAGACAGCAAATAATCTCGATATTGCATCAGCAACACGGATTTACCAGAACGGCGAACCCCGGTGATCACTTTTATAAAATCTGAATCTTTAAATTGAATCAGTTGCTGTAAATAATTTTCTCGAGGAATCATCAATTATCTCATTTAGTATTTTATTTCCGATTTTAACAAAATTAACAAATAATGGAAATGAATTTCCAATGAATGATATAACTTCTAATTAATGGAAAATAAGAGCATATTTTTAGAAAAATATACGTTATTTGAATCGTATTTCATTTTATCTAGTTTTTACGGATTTTTTAAAATAAATAATCAATTTATCATCAAAGAACAAAATCATAAATAAATGTTATAGGTTTTCTTTAAATATTAATTCAACAAAAACACCTGTTATTATTGAATAAATCAAGATGAGCAGTTTTGATTGTTTTTTCCCTGATTTTATTCAATAATATTGTCTATTATTTATTTCAATGAAAACCTATCAATGATATTACGTTAGTAAATATTTTTTGTGTTTTATTGTAATTATTGTATTGACAATAATATTTTTATTCTAAATTTTAATTGATGCTTTTTAGATATTATTTCTTATATTTGGATAACTTTTAGTTATGGTTATAAGGTGAGTTAAAATTAGTCGATATTTTTCAGAGGGTGGGTATTTGTTGACTATTTGGTTACTGCGTCGTTGGCTATTTTTTTAGGAGGGTTTTTTGACGGTTCAGGTAATTGGTTATGCTCGGGTGTCAACCAAGGAGCAAGATTTGTCTTTGCAGCTTGATGCGTTAAGTAAATATGGCTGTGATCGAATTTTTACCGATAAGATAAGTAGTGTGAAAGAACGCCAAGGGTTAACGGATGCGTTAGGCTATTTACGTGAAGGTGATACGTTGGTGGTTTGGAAGTTAGATAGGTTGTGTCGTTCCCTACCCGATTTGATTAAGATTAGTGAGCAAATTCGGATGACGGGTGCACAGCTTGTGAGTATTACTGAGAGTATTGATACGAGTACGCCTGCAGGACGGTTGTATTTTAATATTTTAGGAGCACTGGGTCAGATGGAGCGTGAGCTGATTCAAGAGCGGGTAAAGGCGGGTCTTGCGGCAGCGCGTCGCCGTGGTAAAGTGCCAGGTAAGCCTAGGGTGAGTGAGGAGAAGTTGGAACTGGCTCGTCGGGAGTTGTCTGCTGGACGGACGTATCCTGAGGTGGCAAGAATTCTAGGGGTGCATCCGCAGACGTTGTATCGGCTGGTGCCTGTTAAGTCTCTCAATATTGCTTAATACAATGTAGCTGTTATTATGTAGATTAAATGATGACAAAAGTTGTTTCCATTAGTTTAATTCTATAAGATTACAACTGCATTTATTATAGAGGTTTTCTACTGCCATCTATCTGAATAGCCACCGATTTTGTAGACACCTTAAAATTAGATAAAATGGCTAATTTATGAGGTGATTATGAGCGGTAAACGATACCCTGAAGAATTCAAAATCGAAGCAGTTAAACAAGTGACAGAAAAAGGCTATAGCGTAGCAGAAGTAGCTACACGTTTAGGCATGATCACCCATAGCCTTTATGCTTGGATTAAAAGATACGATCAAGGTCAATCCAAAGCAACCAAAGACAAGATTCAACTGCCGAACTTGCTAGGCTAAAAAAACGGTCGAGAGCGTTCAAAATTCTGTGTCAGGATAAATTAAATTAGAGGCTCATTACAGCATCTAATCGACCAGGGAAATGGATAGATAACTGCATCATCGTTTGCCCCCAATTATTAATTGGCATCGTCCATTTCTCGGACGCATTTAACATACCAACATATAAAAGTTTAAGCAAGCTGGTTTCATTAGAGAAAGCCCCTTTGGTTAGTTAGCTTACGAAACTGGCGATGTACCGCTTCAACCGCATTGGTCGTGTAAATAGGCTTTCTGACCGCTTCGGGGTACTTAAAATAAGCAGACAGTAAATGCCATTTATCTCTCCAAGAAGCAATCACGGCAGGGTACTTACTGCCCCATAGTCTATCAAGTTCGTCCAATGCCAGTTCAGCCGAATCTTTATTCACCGCCTTATATACTGGCTTTAAATCACGCATAAAGGCTTTTTGGTCTTTGCTTGCCACATAGCGAATACTGTTACGGATTTGATGAATCACACACAGTTGCATCTCAGTATTAGGGAATATGGCTTGAATGGCTTCAGGGAAGCCTTTTAAACCTGAGAAGCACTGCTTCGCAAGGCAAGCAATGAGAATATCCTGTACGCCACGATTGTGTAAATCAGTGAGCACAGACAACCAATAATTGGCTCCTTCGCTTTCCGAGCAGTATAGCCCAATGAGTTCTTTACGACCTTCGGTATTGAGTGCTAACAGCGTGTAAACCGCTTTATTGACATAGCGTCCTTCTTCTTTGACTTTGTAGTGAATGGCATCGAGCCAGACAAACGGATAGACGCTATCAAGTGGTCGAGATTGCCATGCTTTAAGCTGTGGTATCAGTTGGTCAGTAATACTGCTGATGGTGGCTTCTGAGACCTCAAGCTGATAAATCTCAGCAATGTGGTCTTTGATAGCCGTATAGCTCATGCCATGCGAGAATAGCGATAGGATACGGTTGTCAATCTCAGCGGTAAGCTTAGTTTGATGCTTCTTAACCAGTCACTCAGGCATAGCCTTAGTCTTGCGCTCGGGCGAAGCGATGCTTCGCTATTTCCTCGCTCAGGCTCAAATTCCCCATTACGGTCACGTGGCGTTTCAAGCTCAAAGCTACCAACGGCTGATTTGACGGTCTTTTTGCTGTAGCCATTACGGCGGTTGCTACTGGGATTTTGTTCAAGGTAGCTGTCTATTTCAGCGGATAGGGCAGCTTCGGTGAGTTGCTTTATGAGCGGGGCAAGGACACCATCACTGCCTGTGATGGGTTTACCTGATTGAATGGCTTTTAAGGCTTCGTTAAAGTCAAAGTTTTGCATGGTGTCATTCCTTCTATTGTGAATAGTTTAGTGAAATGACACAGTTTTTTGAACACTACCAAACGGTCGTTTTATAGATATCTCACCCATTATCATTTTTAAAAATACTCGACTAAATTCCTTAGTGTGCTATTTTTCCGTTTTCTGTGGTGACCCCTAAGTGTATAGCTTATTTGGCTTACCAGTAAATATTAACAGTGGTGTAAGCATCCGACCATCCCATCTAGTAGCAACCTAAAAAATGCGAGATAGTGCCCACTAAAAATGAAGTGGGCACTAAAATGGCACAAATAGACATAACCAAACCGAAGCGACGGACATACAGCAAAGAACTCAAGGCCTATCTCGTAGAACAAGCCTTAACAGGCCAACGCTCGATAGCAAATCTCGCTCAAGGTCACGGCATCAACCCGAACTTACTGCAGAAATGGATAAAAGCTACTAGAGACGAGAAAATCGTAGCAACCTTAGCTCAACCATTATCCAACTCAAATATTGAAACTAACCTCATTGAGCATGAGCCTGCTTTTTTACCTATTACCCTGCAACATAAAGCCAAGCATGAACCAATACCACAAACAACTGCCATAACACCGACCATTACGGGCATACAACTTCAAATTTCCAGTCATAACGGGATGTCAATAAAGCTAAGCATTGACCAAATCGACAACCACAGCCTCATCGAACTACTGCGGGGGCTACAATGAACCCACTCATCAACCCACAGCAAATCTGGCTATCCACCACCCCCATGGACATGCGAAGTGGCAGTAACAAACTACTCGCCTTTATCATAGCGCATCATCAAGGCATTCGGCTAGGCTGTGCCTACCTATTTTATAATAAAACAGGCACACGGCTAAAAATACTCATCCATGATGGACTCGGCATCTGGCTATGCACCCGAACACTGGATGACGGCAGATTTCACGGACTGGGCGAACGGCTCATGCGACATCACAGCCTAACCAACCCAACCACAGGACTCACCATCAGCCATGAGCGATTTCATGCCCTCATTAACGGACTACCTTGGCACAACCTAGGCAAAGAGATACTAACGCCAATCATTTAGCACCCCACTCATCTACGCTCTGATTTACCATCAACCCAAAAAATCTCAACTATCACCACGGGTAAACTGACAATATATAAGGGTTATGGCAGAATACTGCCATGACCGACGCTCAAACACTCCTACAACGCATTGCCGAACTTGAAGCCCAAAACGCCCTGCTTGAACAACAAGCAAAACAGCAGGCTGCCATCAATCTATTACTTGAACAACAAAGCAAACAACAACAGCAACAACTCATCCATGCTCAAAAGATAGAAACCAAGCTACAAACCGCCCTTAAAAAAGTTCAACAAGAAAATGAACAACTATACTGCACTGTGCTTGATCTTATTGAAAAGCAGAAAAAACTTATCCATCAGCTGTATGGACAAAAAAGCGAAGGATTAACTGCTAAGCAAGACCACTTAAACCAAGAATCTGCGCTTGAAGACTTATCTGCGCTTGAACAAATACGAGATGACTACCGCAAAGACATAAGCCAAGAGGAACTTGCTGGCTTACCCACCGTTGAACCTATCGAAGCGGAAAGCCTTATTAGCCAGGACCCAGTAGACCAGTCTTGCATCGAAAAACAAACTAATCCCAAGATCAAACGTCCAAGACATGCTGTTATCCCTGACAACCTGGATGTGAAAACCATCGTTCATAAGCCAGCAACGACGATCTGTGCCTGTGGCTGTCAAATGAAGCAAATCGGCCAAGACAAGCAAGATAAACTCGGCATGATCCCTAAGCGATTTTATATCGAACGTCACGTTTATCCCAAATACACCTGCAACCAATGCGACCGCCAACGACTTATTCAAGCCAAAACACCGCCCCAAATCATTGATAAAAGTATTTCGACCCCTGAGCTATTGGCACATATCCTAATTAGTAAGTACGCCGACCATCAGCCGCTATATCGGCAAAATCTGATTTACTTACGAAGTGGGGTGAATATCCCTGATGCGACCATGGCAGATTGGGTCGGACGCTGTGGCGTAGAGCTTGAACCATTGGTGCAACGCCTACGTGAGTTATTACTGGGTCAGCCGATTCTGCATGCCGATGAAACGCCTGTGAACATTATGAAGGTGGGTGGCACATCACCGAAAAAAGGCTATGTGTGGGCATATCTTACCCCTCAGCATAGCCCTTTTAAAGCGGTGGTATATGACTTTGCGATAAGTCGTCGCAATGAGCATCCTAAAGATTTTCTGCAAAAGTGGCAAGGCAAGCTGGTTTGCGATGATTATAATGGTTATAAGTTCTTGTTTCATCAGGGCGTTACTGAAATCGGTTGTATGGCACATGCCAGACGTAAGTTTTATGAGCTACAGGTAACCGGGCAAAGCCTTATCAGCATTGAAGTGTTGGATTTGTTTGGGCAGCTGTATGCCGTTGAGCGTGAGATTGATGAGCGGTTTGAGAAGAATCAGCCGCCAACACCTAGAGATGTCAACGTAGTCAGGCAAATTAGGCAGGATAAAGCAAAACCAATTGCTGATAGCCTATATCGATGGCTACAAGAGAAAAGACAGTTAACCAGTAAGAATGCCAGTATTACGAAGGCGATTGATTATTGCTTAAAACGTTGGATGGCACTCACCCAGTATCTGGATGATGGCAGTTTGCCAATTGATATGAGAAGCACTGCTTCGCAAGGGGCAGAAAATCAGATGCGTCCTTGGGCACTCGGGCGTAAGAATTGGTTGTTCGCAGGTTCGCTCAGAAGTGGCCAGCGTGCAGCAGTGATTATGTCGCTTGTCCAGTCTGCAAGGTTAAATGGTATTGACCCTTATGCCTATTTGGCTGATGTGCTTAGACGGCTGCCCACCCATTCCAATAGGCAGCTTGATGAGTTGCTACCTCATGTTTGGCAACCTCCGCAATAGGGTATGGTCAGATGATTACAGAGGAGTTAAAGCGTAAAGCGAGGCTGCAACAAGTAAAGCTTGATAAGCGCTTAAATAAACAAAAAATATTGATGGGCGCTTTTTTAGGACAGGTGTTAGCAGGAGAGAGTGAGGATGAAAAATTTATTCAAAACTACTTTGCGAAAAACTTCCCACAATTTTTAACCAGAAAGTCAGACAAAGAGTTGTTTGCAAGTATGGTGAAAAGCTTGGGGGGTGATATTGGTCTAGATGAAGAGGCAGTTAAAGCTAATGATCAGCCAACTGAGCAGAAGCATGGACAACATAAGCAACCTGACGATACGGAATATACGGATGATGACATTCGTGAGTTGTTCTCAGATCAGCAGGTTGATGCGTTAGCGCCCCATGATGACGGTTATCGTGGGTAATGTATTTTTAGTTAGGCTCAATGTAGCTAAGTTGAGCCCATCCCGAATTCTGTGTAACTGCAATTTGCTAACAGGACTAAAACAGTTACACAAGGTTTGGAAAAGTATCGAAAAATTATTTAATCACTGTTATGTCTAGGCTGACTCTTCTATTTGGTTGTAAGCAATCAATTTCTTGTTGACGAGGAAGGTTGGTTGAACACTCTTTAACAGGCTGTGATTTACCTGCGCCAACTGCCAGTATTGAGGCAGGATCAACCCCTTGATTTACCAGATAAGCACGTACAGTTTGAGCACGTAATTGTGATAAGTTCATGTTATACATATCATCCCCTTTACGGTCTGTATGACCTGTAATGACAATACGGGTATCCCCCATAGTCTGATACTCTCTGAGTTTGGTTGCTAACGCATCAAGTTCAGCTCTGCCTTGTGGTAGCATATTTTCTGGCTGCCACTTATCAAATTTAAATAAGGCATCTGCACCTAAGTTAATACGCTCTTTAAGTGGAGCAGGAGCTACGGTTACTATTGGAGCAGAGGGTGGCTGAGCAGGTGCCACTACTGGTTTTTGTGGAGGGCAATCAGCTGGCTTCCAATAAAACTCTTGACCTTTAAAGTCGGTATCAAAAATAACCTTATATTGACAAATCTTAACGCTGTTATCAGGTTGATAGAACTTCATGATGTAGTCCCATTCACGAGCATGTTGTGCCTCACTAAAATGGGGACGGCCAATCAATTGATAAAGCTCATCTTTGGCGATACCAGGCTTAATTTTTGAAAGGTTTTCACTATTTGGAAATTGACCATCTTTTTGCCATGCTTTATTCAGCTCTGGGAAATAGATGTCTTCGGCAGCGATGGTGCCTTGATTAGAGATATTTTGGCTGACTTGCTTGGTACCCATACAGCCAGTGATGGCCAGTACCGAGGCCGCCAAGATGCTTAGACCTTGTAACTTTTTCATAATATACCCTTAAAATATAATTAAATCGGGGGATGCTTGCACCGATTGGCACAAGCATCCTGATGATGGCTTAGAAGTGGAAACCTGCACCCACTGCACCACCTACATTACCTTCAGTATCCGCACTACCACTGATTTTTAGTACCCAGCGACCGTTATCAGACAGTTTAGATATACCAACAGCTACTGCTCCTTGTCCGTTATAAGTAGCCATACCACCTGTTGCCATGCTCTTACCAGGGATGTAAGCTTGCGGTAAAGCTGCCATAGCCATTGCTGATGACACACCAGCGTTGGCTTCATCACCAACTTTATCAATCTTATTACCAAGGTTATAGCCAAAATCCTTAAGTTGATTCATATTTACTGCATCAGTCGCATCGACGCCTGGGGCGACGTTGGTGATTCGAGTCGGAGCATTTGCACTACCCACACTCAGCTCTCGCACACCATCTTTGCCAACATTGGTAGTTAGGGCAACTTGAGCACCACCAGAACCCACATTAACAGAATTAGTTGCTGTTAGGCTCTCTACTGTTACATTTGGGTTTAGTGTAACTTTTACAGTATTGCCTGATGCTTGTGTGGTAATGTTGCTATCACCGTTAACATTTACGGTACTACCTAGTTTTTGAACCTCTGTAGAGCTGTTATTGTCACCAGCGAAGGTCAGACCCTTGTTATCCACGATGTCTTTAGCATCAACTCCTTTTTGGATATTGTCTTTAGTTGCTTGAGATAAGTCAACTTTATAGTCAGTAACATCAACAGTACCTACCTTCTTAGGATCTGCTTTATTTACAGTGATCGCATCAGAGCCAGCGGTTACACTTGCTGAAGTATCTTTTGCACTTACTGTATAGATGTCTTGACCATTACCTCCTGACTCTTTCTTAACCTCAACATTATCACCTGCCTTAACTTCAGTCTTCGCCGCAACAGCCGCTTGTTGTAAAGTGTACAACTGGCTGCCGTTCACCGCATCTTTGCTGGTAGCTGAGATTTCACCATCAGCAAGTTTGGTGATTTTCTTATCACCAGCATCGATACCAGACTTAGTAACACTTGGGCCACCAACGATGGTTAAACCATCATTATTGACTTTTGTATCGCCAATGGTTACAGAGCCGTCTTTAGTCAAGTCGATGTCTTTGTTTAGATTGACGGTAACATTGTTGCCAGTGTTTTCAATCTTCACATTGCGATCAGTATTCGCAAAGTCGACAGTATCACCAGGTTTTACATTTGATTTACTATCAGCTTTACCATTAGTAGTCAAATTCCAACCTTGATTTGCTGTTGCTTCAACTGCTTTCAATTGACTTACGTTCACTGCGTCATTATCTTCGGTACCAGCTTTGACATTAGTGATCTTATCACCTTTCATGTCAATACCGTTGCCGCTGATAACAGGGCCATTGTTAACTGTGATGCTATCAATGCCTTTTAGGTCTTTAGCCAACTGTACAGTCAACTTACCATCTTTGTTGTTCACGCCGATGTTGTTGTCTGTCAATTTGTCTTTGTCTGCACCGCCTACGATCTCTAGAGTTTCATTAAGCTTCTTCGCTACGATGCTGCCATCGTCTGCTTTGAAGTTTAGACCGTCATTCAAGGTAGCAACTTCTTCCTTAGAACCGTTTGGCTTGGTGTAAACAATGCGAGTTTGACCGTCTTCACCGTTTTGACCGTCTTTGCCATCTAGGGCAGGTTTGGCTTTTTCAACTGTTAGCGTTGCGTTAGCACCGTCTTTACCGTTGATGCCGATGGTACCGTCTTTACCATTTAGGCTGATGCCGTCTTTACCGTCAGCACCTTTTAGACCGATAGTACCGTCTTCACCATTTAGGCTAATAGCGTCTTTGCCGTCAGCACCTTTGATGCCAACTTTGCCAGGTTCGCCATCTTTACCTACGCTTAGGGTGCTGTTTAGACCGAACTCAACTTTGTTGTCAGTTACAGTAGTGATGATGTTACCTGCTGGATCTGTAAACGTTACAGTCTCACCAAGTTTAACATTGTCATTACCACCTTTACCGTCAGCAATATTAAAGCCAGTGGTCACTAGGTTATTAGCAGCTTCTTTCAACTGGCTGACATTCACAGCATCAGTATCAGCTTCACCTGCTTTTACATTGGTGATCTTCGTGGCATTACCGTCTTTATCACCAACCTTGATGTTGTCGCCATCGTTGGTGATCTTAGGACCATCGTTGAACTGTACGCTGTTGATGTTGATGTCTTTATTCAAGCTGTAAGTGAATACATTTTCAGCTTGGTTTAGAACCATGTTATCGCCAGCTCGGAATGTTACTGTTTCAGATGGGTTGATTAGCTCTTCTGTCGTGCCATCAACAACACCTGAACCTGTTGCACCTGATGTTGCTTTCCAACCAGAGTTGTTAATAGCGTCAGCGACAGTATTTGCCGTTACTAGTGAATCACCATTGCCAACAGGTGCACCCACTTTGCCATCGGTAGATGGTGTAAAGGTGGTGGTGACAGCTGCGATGTTGCCGTTGCCATCAATCTTCGTAGTAGTACCATCAGTCTTAGCAGATACGGTGTAAGTGGTTGAATCGTCAGCATTTGTTGTAGGTACTACTTTGATGCCGTCAGCTTCTTCAACCTTGGTGGTTGCAGCTGCTTGAGCTTTGTCTAATTGGTCTTTATTAACTGCATCTGTTCCTGCCTGACCTGCCGCCACATTTGTGATACGGTTATTGCCGTTATTTAAACCGCTGGCAGTTAAACTTACCACTTTGTTTGGATCAGCATTGGCAATAGAAACACCATAGGTATTCACTGTAGTATCGCCTGTTTTCACACTATCCACAGCAATATCTTTCGCCAATTTGATATCTAAAGTACCATCTTTAGCCACAACACCAATGTTATTGTCAGACAATTTAGCCGTATCAGTGATGCCACCTTTAACGGTAGTGGTTTGACCTAAATTGCGGTTAAATTCGCCACTGTCGCCTTTGAAAGTCAATGGGCTATTTACCGCATCATTTAAGCCTTTTAACGCATCACCAACATTGTTGGCTGCCGTCACTGTACCATTAGCAGGGTTGGTAATGTTATAAGTTGGTGCTTTGATAGTACCATCAGTGTTGATAGCTGCTCCGCCACCCAGTGCATCTACTGCACCTTTCAACTGGCTGACATTGACTGCATCAGTCGCATCGACGCCTGCGGCTACATTGGTGATCTTCGTGGCATTACCGTCTTTATCACCAACCTTGATGTTGTCGCCATCGTTGGTGATCTTAGGACCATCGTTGAACTGTACGCTGTTGATGTTGATGTCTTTATTCAAGCTGTAAGTGAATACATTTTCAGCTTGGTTTAGAACCATGTTATCGCCAGCTTGGAATGTTACTGTTTCAGATGGGTTGATTAGCTCTACTGTCGTGCCATCAACAACACCTGAACCTGTTGCACCTGATGTTGCTTTCCAACCAGAGTTGTTAATAGCGTCAGCGACAGTATTTGCCGTTACTAGTGAATCACCATTGTCAACAGGTGCACCCACTTTGCCATCGGTAGATGGTTTAAAGGTGGTGGTGACAGCTGCGATGTTGCCGTTGTCATCAATCTTCGTAGTAGTACCATCAGTCTTAGCAGATACGGTGTAAGTGGTTGAACCGTCAGCATTTGGTGTAGCTTCTACATTGATGCCGTCAGCTTCTTCAACCTTGGTGGTTGCAGCTGCTTGAGCTTTTTCCAACTGGCTCATGTTTACAGCATCTGTGTCGTCTGTACCTGCGGCTACATTGGTGATCTTCGTGGCATTACCGTCTTTATCACCAACCTTGATGTTGTCGCCATCGTTGGTGATCTTAGGACCATCGTTGAACTGTACGCTGTTGATGTTGATGTCTTTATTCAAGCTGTAAGTGAATACATTTTCAGCTTGGTTTAGAACCATGTTATCGCCAGCTTGGAATGTTACTGTTTCAGATGGGTTGATTAGCTCTTCTGTCGTGCCATCAACAACACCTGAACCTGTTGCACCTGATGTTGCTTTCCAACCAGAGTTGTTAATCGCATTAGCGATGTCACCTGCAGTTGCCAGTGCATCTGCATTGGCAGGAGCATCAACCTTACCGTCGGTAGTGGCTAAAGGTGTGGTATTCGCGGTCAGCTGGCCATTTTCTACTTTAATGGTATTGCCGTCGGTATTTACCGTCACTTCATACGCACGGGTACGGTTGGTATCATCAATGGTTGGTGTTACAGTAACAGCACTGTCTGCAGCAGCCGATACAGTCGTATCCCACGCATTGACGGTGTATTCTTTTTGACCAGTAGTTGCATTGGTCGCTTCATCCACAACAACATTAGTACCCGCTTTCACTACTGTGGTAGCGGCCTGAATCGCATCATGGATATTGTCTTTACCGGTATTGCCGATATTAGTGTATGTAATGTTGCCATCTGCATCCAAAGTGGCATTACCACCGAAGTTTTCCACCACGGTATTGGCCACATTGCCCAGTTTGGCATTAGTCGCATACAACTGGCTACCATTGATGGCATCGGTTGAAGTAGCAGAGATTTCGCCTGCTGCCACATTCATCACACGACGCTCAAGACCTGCAGAACCCACAGATACCGCACCTGCTGCTGTTTTACCAGCAAAGCTACCATAAGTCACACCGTTTACTGTAGCTGTTTCTACAGTACCTGCATCACCAGCGGTTGTTGTTGTACCTGCAACACCTTCTTTGTCAAGGTTTTTGGTGCCTACTGCTGCGCCTTTAGCAACAGTACTGTCATTACCTAAATAAACAGAATTTGCTACTGTATCTAGCACAGTACCGTTATCTTTAGTACCCACACCGCTACCTAATACATAGGTGTTAGAGGTGTTGATATAGTTTTTGTTACCCACAGCACGAGAATTTTCTACTGCAGCAGTATCAGCTAAACCATTCAATGCAATTAACTTACCGTTCGCATCATAATTTGCAGTTGCACCGATTTGGTTGTTGTTACCAAAGGCACCGACATTGGTTGATGTACTGCCGACGGCATTGTCATTACCTAAAGTATAAGAACCTGCACCGCTAACGATTGATGGGTCACCGATGGCACCAGCGTTGTCTGCTGTTACACGGTTTTGGGTACCGATAGAGATCGACTGCTTACCAGTCGCTTGTGCGCCAGTACCGATAGCGATGGCATTGATTTTGCCTGCACCATTAGCAGACTGCACACCTGCTACAGAGTTGCTACCGATGGCAATACTGTCATTGGTATAGGCATTCGCTTTAAAGCCTTGGCTGATTGAACGATGACGGGTCAATGTCGCATCAGTGCCTGTGCCACGACCTGCTTCCAAGCCTACGGCAAAGTTATCGCTACCTTCGATATATTGACCGGCTTTTTCGCCCATGGCGATGTTGTTATTACTGACCGCACCAAATGTTGTGCCTTTATGGCCGACATACTGACCAGCATTTTGACCAAAGGCGATATTTCTACTGCCGTTGATATATTGACCAGCGTTTTTACCTGCCGCCACGTTGGCAGTGGCGCTGCGTTTGACTAATTGGGTGCTACCTGCATAAAACTGATTGTCGTTGATATTCAAACTAGAAGCATTGCTTAGCACACCCACATGCGTACCAGACTCCACACCAGCTGCCCAGTTGTCGGTACCGCTGACATAGTTACCAGAGAAAGTACCGGTGGTTACGTTATTAGCACCGCTGACATGTGAGCCTGAACGAGTGCCAATACTGGTATTTGAGTTACTGGTAATATTGTTACCGCCTTGGTAGCCGATATTGACATTGTTATTACCACGGATACCTTTACCGACCTGATCACCGATGGCGACATTGGCGTAGTTTGGCACAGCGGCAGTACCGATATTGCTGCCTGAACTGGTACCGATCACTGTGTTGGTATAGCCATAGACATTACCGCCCACATCATAGCCGACGCTGATGTTTCTGGTGGTTGTCATTTGGTGGGCTGGGATCGTATTTTGGTTGACACGGCTACCGGTATTGACACCGATAGACAGATCGCCTTCGAGTGGAGCGACCGAGTTCTTACCGATGGCGATCGAGCCGCCATCACCACGAGCGACACCGCCTACGGTCGCATACGCCATACCGGCACGCGCACCTGTACCCATGGCGATACTGCTTGCGCCCAATGATTTGGCACCATCACCGATGGCGATGTTGCTGTCATCATAAGTCATGGCATTGTTACCGATAGCTACCGATTTACGGCTGCGGTTTACGGCATTGGCGGCGTTTTTAGTGTTGCCTGACAGAGCATCTACGGTGTTATTGTTGGTATTGACCTGACCGTTTGAGAAGCCATTGACACGGTAGTTATTAGCATTGGTACCGATGGTCACGGTGTTATCACCAAACAGCTGCTCACCGGCAGCAGTACCGATCATGGTGTTATTCACGCCCGTTGAGTTTGTACCTGAATTTTGACCGATGGAGATACCGGAATTGGTAGCGATAGATGTAACTGTCTGCGTGGTTCCACCAGAATAAACCGTCCCTGCGGCAAATGTCGTACCTGCGGTAAAGTCACTGCCCTTGTCACCACGACCCGAACCCGCTAGGTTACCGATGGCGATGTCATTATCAGCTTTTGCCTGTGCCTTATGACCGATAGAAACAGACGATTTGCCGGTTGCGATGGTATTGATACCTGCGGTTAACGCACCTGTCGCTTGTGCACCAGCTGCATCTGTGATCTTACCTAAGTTGGTCGTTGCATCGCCTGTACCTGCATTGGTGCCGGTATTCACATGGAAATAAGTATTCTCAACTTGCTCACCAAGCTTGCTAGCCACTGCATACAGCTGGCTACCATTAATCGCATCTGTACTGGTCGCAGCAATCTTACCTGCTGCCACATTTTGGATGCGACGCTCTTTGCCGACATCACCAACAGTCACCACGCCCACCGGTGTTTGACCAGCAAAGCTTGTGCCAGCATAGGTGATACCGCCAACTTTGGCATCAGGGACTTTTTCTACGCCGTCTGTAGAAGCACCTTTGGCGGTGTACGCAGCATCTTTACCTAGGAATACTGAGTTGTCTAGCGTTTTGGTGACATTACTACCTACGACAAATGTATCATTGGTGGTGATGGTATTGTTGTTACCGGTGCTGTATGAGCCTGTGCCGCTGATGGTGGTCGGATCACCAAATGCACCTGAGTTATCACCGCTGACGACATTACCCGTACCGACAGAGATCGACTGCTTACCAGTCGCTTGTGCGCCTTTACCAATGGCAATTGCGTTGACTTGGGTAGTGTTAGCACCTACTATCCCTGCGATAGCACCAGTACCCATAGCAATCGAATCATCACCGTAGGCCATGGCTTGGCTACCGCCAGCAACTGAGCGATTCACCACGATTGGTGCGCCAGTAGCGCCTTTGCCGGCATTTTTACCAATCGCAATATTTTCATTACCGCTTACAAACTGACCAGTTGCATTGCCGATACCGATGTTACTTTCACCCTTCACATTTTGACCTGAATTGACACCTAGCGTACTGTTATAGCTACCTATTATATTGCTACCGCTGGCATTACCTACTGCAGAGTTTTGATGACCAATCATCGAAGAGCTTGCAAATGAACCAACACCAACATTACCCGAACCATTCGTTTGAAATCCAGCTAATTGCCCAATGGATAAGTTATTGTTACCTGTGGTAAAACTACCGGCTCTAAATCCTAAACCAATATTTTGAGCGCCACTGACATCATTTGCCGCTGCTGGACCAATAGCGGTATTGTTACCGCCGTTACCTGAACCGCCGTTACAGTAAAAAGGTGGGAATAAGCAATACAGTGAGCTAGGTCCCGTGTCTTGTACCGTGCCATCTGGCAATGTTACGGAAGCGCCAAGCACCTTAACTCTATTACCAGCATTGGTGCCCACAGCTAAGTTACCATTGCCTGCCACGTTGTTACCGCTGGTAACGCCTAGTGCTACATTGGTTGAACCACCAACCGCTGTACCTGAGTTGGCTACCGTATCACCAGCTGTGACATTTTGCCCTGAATTGATGCCAACCGCTACATTGTTGGGTTGTGTCGCATTTTGCCCAGTGCCCACACCTATAGCAATCGAGTTTGTGCCGTAAGTTCGCGCTCCTGTACCAATAGCGATTGAATTAGCAATATTACCAGTACCCGTCGTTGTTGCACCATTCCCCATTGCAATAGAACTGGCAACCTGTGCATTTGAATCGAGACCAATTGCGATACCGCGTGCCGCAGAAACAACCCCAGAAGTACCGATATTAACCTTAGCATTGGTACCAATCGCTACCCCGTCACCAGCAATGGCGTTAGCGCCATTACCAATGGAGATATCATTTGGCGATGAAGAAATCGCATTGTTCCCGATGGCCACAGCGTTATTTGTGATAGATTTAGCGCCAGCACCTAGTATCACTGAGCCTGTTACACCTGTTGCAGAAGTGGTTGTCGCGTCACCGCAAATCACTGTTTTGCTTGTCACATCATAGTAGCAGTAATTAAAGGCTGTCGTGCCATTAGCATCTGTTGTGACAGTGGTTGGTAGCGTATCGCCAATTGCTGCTACTGCACTATTCATCAGTACAAAGCTAGAAGCTAGTGCAGTAAACGTAAAGTATACTGATTTGACGCCTTCTGATTTGACTCTATTTGCTTTTTTACCTTGACCTCGAGCATACTCAGCAACCGCCATAAAAGTGCCTGTAGCCTTGTTAAAGATAACTTTATAAATATGATTCATTATGACATAACTCCTTCGCTTTGATTTATAAACAAAATATCGCAAAATTGAGACTGTAAAATATTGATGTATGCTGAAAAAAACGGAAGAAAATATTTGGTAAACTAACAACCTAAACAGGAGTTTACCATGACTAAGAAAAGAAAAGAAAAGAATAGGGGTCAGCACAGAAAACGGAAAAAATAGGGCGGTAAGGAATTTTGTCGAGTATTTTTAAGCGTTTTTCAACTGTCTAAAAAACCAGGGTTTAATAGACAGTTTATTTTCACCCATTTTTAATGGCTATCCTAGCAATTTTTTGTATATTAACTCATTTATAAAATAGCGTATAATAAAGCCTTATATTTTGCTTTATAAACACCTATAAAGGCACTTATGAAAATCGGCTATGCTCGCACATCGACGCTTGACCAACACCTTGATTTACAATTGGATGCACTAACAAACTGCGGTTGTGAAAAAATCTTTCAAGAGAAAATATCTTCAGTAAAAGACAAACGTCCTCAACTGGAAAACTGTCTTCAAGCGTTGCGAAATGGTGATACGCTATACATCTGGCGACTTGATAGACTGGGTCGTAGTCTTAAAGATTTAATCACTATCGTCAATCAACTGCAAGAAATTGGCTGTGAGCTAGTTTCCATCAAAGAAAGCATTGATACCAGTACCACATCAGGCAAACTCACCTTTCACTTGTTTGCATCCCTTGCTGAATTTGAGCGAGAGTTGATTCGAGAACGTACCCAAGCAGGTTTAAGCTCAGCTCGTGCTCGGGGTCGCTTAGGCGGACGACCTGAAAAACTCACCGATGATGAAAAACAAATGATTCGCCAGCTGATGAGCGACCGTCATACCTCAGCGACTAATATTGCCAAACAATTTGGGGTCAGTCGAGCCACAATCTATAAAGTTGCCAAAGGTGTGAAATTCATCAATTAATCATTTTAGCAAAGGTTGTTTGCTATGCCCCGTCGCTCCATTTTATCTGCTAGTGAAAAACAATCACTCATTGCTCTACCTGACAATCAAGCAGAATTTATTCGTTGTTACAGCTTAAGCGAAGCGGATATATCTATCATCAAACAACGTCGTGGCGATGCGAACAGACTGGGGTTTGCTATCCAGCTTTGTTATATGCGGTATCCTGGGATAGTATTAGGACCTAATGAATCCCCAGATTCAGACTTGCTAAATTTTACCAGTCAGCAATTAGGCATTACTCAAGATAGCTGGAATGATTATAGTTTTAGAGAAAAAACCAGAAGAGAGCACATTTTAGAGTTACAGCAATTATTTGGCTTTATCAGCTATGCCCACCTCAATGATGAGCAATATGTCAATTATCTCACCACACTGGCAATTGACACCGATAAAGGCGTTATTCTTGCCGAACATCTCATCAGTTATTTGCGTTCACAGCGAATACTACTGCCTGCAATCAACGCCATTGAGCAAATCTGTGCCGAAGCCATTACCCAGGCAAATAAAACCATCTATTCTCGACTAACAGATGATTTAAGCCAAAACCATGTAGAGAAACTCGATGCGTTGCTTCAAATCAGAAATGGGACCAATCTCACTAATCTTGGTTGGTTACGTCAATCTCCACTTAAACCCAATTCTCGGCATATGCTTTCTCACATTGACAGGCTTCAATACTGCCTCGATATAAACTTACCTGACGGTATTGAGCGCCGCATTCACCAAAATCGCTTGCTAAAAATTGCCCGAGAAGGTGGTCAAATGCAAGCGGCTGACCTTGCTAAATTTGAATCCAAACGGCGGTATGCCACCCTAGTTGCCTTGGTTAGTGAAAGCAAAGCCACCATTATCGATGAAATTATTGATTTGCATGACCGTATCATTGGTAAAATCTTTAACAAAGCCAAAAACAAACATCAGCAAGTTTTTAGTGCATCTGGCAAATCCATCAATGAAAAAGTTGAACTTTATACCCGTATTGGTAAAGCTTTAATCCAAGCGAAGCAACAAAATATCGACCCATTTGATGCGATTGAAAACATCATTTCATGGGAAGCGTTTACCCAAAGTGTTGATGATGCCGAAAGTCTCGTTCAGCCCAATGACTTTGACTTTCTGCCAAGAATCAATGACAGTTACCAAACCATTCGCCGTTATGCACCCGCCATGCTAGACATTCTGCCATTGCAAGCCACCTCAAGCTCAAACAGCTTAATGCAAGCCATTGAGGTATTGCGAACAATGAATAAAGCTGAGAGTCGCAAGCTACCTGATAACCCACCCACCAAATTTATTAAGAAACGCTGGCACAAGCTGATTCACACAGATAATGATATCGACGTACGATATTATGAATTATGCGTACTCTCCGAACTAAAAAACGCCTTACGTTCAGGGGATATTTGGGTACAAGGGTCACGGCAGTTTAAAGCCTTTGATGACTATCTAATAACCAAGGATGAGTTTCAAAAAATACCACAAGGTGAGCTACCCGTTGCTATCAATCCCTATTATCTATCTTATCAGAATCAACGTTTAACGTTACTTGTAGAACAGCTCAAAACAACCAATAAGCTTGCTAAAGCTGATAACCTACCAGAGGCAAGCATTACCAGCTCAGGCTTAAAAATCACCCCACTCGATGCCGTATTTCCAGAGTCGGCTCAAATACTGATAACCCAAGTTGCCAGTATGCTCCCACATATCAAAATCACTGAATTACTGCTTGAGGTTGATGAATGGATAGGGTTTAGTGATGAGTTTATTCATTTAAAGCGTGAAAGTTCAATCCAAGACAAACATTTACTACTAACTGCCATTTTAAGCGATGGTATTAATCTTGGATTAAAGAAAATGGCAGAATCCTGTCCTAGCACGACCCATTCTAAGTTGTCATGGCTACAGGCATGGTACATTCGGGATGAAACTTATACTGCCGCTTTAGCCGTGCTGACCAACGCTCAATTAAATCAACCATTTGCCCAATATTGGGGCGATGGTACAACATCATCATCGGATGGACAACGCTTTAAAACAGGTGGCAGGGGACAAAATATGGGACATATTAATCCTAAATACGGTTCAGAGCCAGGGCGATTGATTTACACCCACGTATCTGACCAATACAGCCCATTTCACAGCAAGCTTGTGAATGTCGGTATTCGTGAATCAACCTATGTGTTAGATGGTTTGCTGTATCATCAATCAGATTTGAAAGTCGATGAACATTACACGGATACCGCAGGCTTTACTGACCATGTGTTTGCGTTAATGCACTTGCTAGGATTCAAATTTGCCCCTCGTATTCGAGATTTAGGTGACACCAAACTATTTATTCCCAAAGGTGATAACCCGTATCAAGCCTTAAAACCTATGCTCGGTGGGACAATCAACATCCAATTGATTAAAGAGCACTGGTCCGATATTTTACGATTAGCGACCTCAATTAAACAAGGAACGGTGACTGCGTCTCTTATCTTGCGTAAGCTTGGCAGTTATCCAAGACAAAATGGTTTGGCTTTAGCGTTGCGTGAAGTGGGGCGTATTGAACGCACTTTGTTTATTTTAGATTGGTTACAGCATAAAGAATTGCGTCGCCGTGTCCAAGCAGGATTAAACAAAGGCGAAGCCCGTAATGCGTTAGCCCGAGCGGTATTCTTTAATCGTTTAGGGGAGATTCGTGACCGTAGTTTCGAGCAACAACGTTATCGAGCCAGTGGCTTAAATTTACTAACGGCAGCCATTGTGCTATGGAATACAGTATATATCGAGCGGGCGGTAAATGCGTTGCGAGAGCAAGGTCAAGAAATTGATGATGACTACCTTCAGTACCTGTCGCCACTGGGCTGGGAGCATATCAATCTGACGGGTGATTACCTTTGGAAAAGTAATGTGAAAGTTGGAAATGGGAAGTTTAGACCGCTTAGGCGACCTGATGAAGTCTAAACTCATTTAAAGATACTCAAAGGCAATAAGTGGTTGTTTTAGAATGGGTTAAAACTCGACAAAATTCCTTACCGCCCTATTTTTTCCGTTTTCTGTACTGACCCCAGAATACAGCGAAAGTTTTAAAGCCGAAGCCATCGCCAAAGTCAAAGAAAATCAAGACAACATCAGCCAAACCGCCAAAGAACTCGGCATCCCTATGAATACATTAGCGAACTGGCAAAGGAAAGCCAATGGCGGGCACCTAAAGGGTACTGACAGCTATAACCCTGAACTCATGGCAGCACTAGACGAAATCAGAGACCTTAAGAAGCAACTTAAAATCGCCCAAGAAGAACGAGAAATCTTAAAAAAGGCAACAGCGTACTTTGCCAATGAGGAGGGATAAGCGAAGCACTGCTTCGCCCCGACGCAAGGCGAGAGCTATGCTCGAGTACCAATAGCTAAGTACGCCTTTATGAAAAAGCATCGCTTACAACATCGTATCAGCCGAATGGCAAAGATACTTGAAGTCAGCCTATCAGGGTACTATGACTGGCTAAAGCGAGATATCAGCCCAAGACAACAGCACCACAACCGCTGTGAATTACTCGTTAAATCAGCTCATACTGCCACCCAAGGAAGCTATGGGCATGAACGGCTACAACACCACATCACCAACCAAGGACATACCATTAGCCTATACATGGTACGTCAAATCAAGCAAGAAAACGGCATTTACTGCAAACGCCACAAACGATTTAAAGTTACCACAAACTCAAACCATGAAAAAGACGTGTATGACAACCTGCTAGAGCAACAATTTAACGTCACAGCCCCTAATACTGCATGGGTTAGCGATATCACCTATCTTTGGACGAATGAAGGCTGGGTGTACTTAGCAGCCGTCAAAGACTTGTATAGTAAAGAAATCGTTGGCTATGCCTTAAACAAACGCATGACAGCGAATTTGGTCTGTGAGGCTTTAAATAATGCCATCAAGTACAAGCGACCTGCCAGTGGCTTGATTGTGCATTCTGATAGAGGTAGCCAGTATTGCAGTCATCAGTATCGCCAAATCATTGCTAAACATGGCTTTCTTGGTTCGATGGTAAGCATCCGACCATCCCATCTACCACCATTCTAAAAAATACGAGATAGTGCCCACTTATTTTGATCTGAACCCCGAAAGTTGGACAACCTTTTTTAACGATTTTTGAAGTATTTCTCCCTATATTGGATAGGAGATAAACCTTCTAATTTGACCTTGATTCGTTCATTGTTGTAATAATCAATATACTCCTTGACAGTAATTTCTAATTCTTTAACTGAAGCAAACTCTTGTCGATGAAAACATTCAGACTTAAGCGTACCAAAGAAACTTTCGATACAGGCATTATCCCAGCAATTCCCTTTCCTAGACATACTGGGGGTCAACCCTTGGTCTCTCAGCTGTCTTTGATAACGCTTCATTTGATACTGCCAACCTTGATCAGAATGCACGATTGGTTTTTCATCAAGTTGCAGTCTGCCCATTGCTTCTTTTAGCATGTCTTCAACTAAATCAAAGGTGGGTCTTTGTTTTAGTTGATAACTGATAATTTCTCCATTAAATAAATCCATTAATGGCGATAGGTACAGCTTTTCACCTTTGACATTAAATTCTGTGACGTCAGTTACCCATTTTTCATTCGGTTGGTCAGTCTTAAATTCACGTTTTAGTACATTATCTGCAATTCTACCAACGGTTCCCTTGTAAGATTTGTATTTTACGGGTCTAACAGTAGCTTTTAAACCCATTTCTCGCAGCAGGCGTTGCACACATTTATGGTTAATATGAGTCCCTTGGTTCTTTAAAGCCAGTGTAATTCTGCGATAGCCATATCTGCCTTTGTGTTTATGATATATTTCTTCAATCTGTTGTTTAACGTTACTGTATTTATCCTCAAGTTTTAGACGTTGTTGATGATAAAAATAGGTGCTACGAGCCATTTGTGCAGCTTTTAACAGATGCTGTAATTGATGTTGTTGCCTTAATTCCGAGATGATTTTAGCAAATGCTTTTGTGCGCCCGCTTCGCTCTCCAGTCTTAAGGCTCTCCGCTTTTTTAGCAAAGCAACCTCAGCACGCAAATAGGCAATCTCCTCAAGTAATTCATCTTGGGTTTTGCTTTTATCTATTTTAGCTTGTTCAGGTTCAATTTGTTTTGGCTGTTTCAAAAGACGATGTTTACCTTTTTTTGGTTGTAAGCCATTTATACCGTCTTTTTTATATTGATGCAACCAGTTGGTAATAACAGCTTTAGTTCTCAAATTATAGGTTTTTTCGGCTTCTCTCAGCGATAATCCATCATTAATTACAGATAGAACAACCTTAAGTTTAAAATCTAAGTCAAATTCAGCGTACCGAGTAACATTGTCTAAACTATCTTTTCCATTCTGTCCATAAAGTACTAACCAACGCTCAGCACTGCTTGGATTGATACCGAACTTTCTAGCAGCTTCAACTTTGCTATGTCCCTTCAGCTGATATTGAACAACCTCAAGTCGAAATTCAGCAGAATACTTTGTCTTCATAATGACCCTTCACCATTCTAGTTTAACTTTTTAGTCCAACTTTCGGGGTTCAGATCAAAAATAAGTGGGCACTATCTCGTATTTTTTAGAATGGTGGTAGATGGGATGGTCGGATGCTTACCTTAAATAGCGTCTAACAAACCTATAAATCTAGCTTTAAAACATAAAACTTGGGTCAGCCGATATCAATTAATGAACGATGCCTTGTCAAAGCAGCCAATGACTTAAACAGGTGCCAAGGTCATAAAATTCACATCAATTTTTAGTGCCTTTATTAATCGCTGCATAGTAGCCCAAGTTGGACTCGTCTCACCATTTAACGTTTTATATAAGCTTTCACGATTGAGTCCTGTCATACTGGCAACTTTAGCCACACCGTGGTGTTTGACTAGATGCCCTAAGGCAATAACAAACACTTGAGGATCATCATCTAAAAACGCCTCATGCAAATACTCGCTAATTTCTGCCTCGGTTTCTAGGTAATCAACGGGATTGAATTTACTCGTTTTCATTGTCGTCAACCTCATCATATTCCAAATTGGCTATCATAGCTTGGGCGGTCCTAATATCGCTTTGCTGAGTCGATTTATCACCACCGCATAACATAAAAATAATCGTCTGGCCTTGTATGGTGAAGTACAAGCGATAGCCTGCGCCAACAAATATCCGCATTTCACTCACTTGACCACCCACAGATTTGATATCGCCTAAGTTCCCTGCTTCTGCTCTGGTTAATCGTAAAACAATCGCTTTAACAGCTTGTCTGTCTTTTAGCTTTCTTAACCATTTATCAAAATCCGCCGTTGTCCGAATATCATACATGCCCAAACCTCTTTGTAGCTTACAGGCTACTTTATCACAAATTTGGTCAACGATAAAGGCTAATCCCGCGTTATCTGTCTTAGACAAGTATAGAAAACGAACAACCTAGTATAATAAGAAAGTTTGTTAAGCATGTTAGACGATGCTCACATGCTAATCGCTTCTAGGGCGCTTTTGATAGCAAATCCACTCCTGCCTTTTTCAACTCCCCTTTCGCTGTCACATAGTGATAAAGCGTGCTACTGGGAATATCGCCCAGCTCCTTACAAATCGCTGGAATACTTTTGGTTTGATCCTGCATAAGATGTTGGGCGTAACGCAGTTTCTCTGCGGTCATGATTCTAGGGCGTCCGCCTTTACGCCCCCGAGCCCTAGCAGCCGCAATCCCCTCTTTCACCCGCTGGCGGATAATGTTACGCTCCATCTCAGCAAACGCGGCTTGAATCTGTAAAAACGCTCGACCTGCAGGGGTGGTTGTATCCATCGGTGAGTTAATGGCTTTAAAGCCAATGTCTTTTTCAGCCAGTTCATCAATCAATTTTATCAAGTCACTGGCTAACCGCCCTAACCTATCCAAATCCAAAACAACCAACACATCGCCTTTTCTCAAATAGTTGAGACAATCATCCAACCCTTTACGTTGGGAATTACTGCCCGATGCTTTGTCTTCAAAAATTCGCTCACAGCCGATTTCTGTTAACGCATCAACTTGACGGTCAAGCAATTGTTTCCCTTCAGAAGTTGACACTCGGGCATAACCGATTAAACTCATGATGAAATTCTCACGATAAAAGATAATTACCCCATCTTATCATATTTAGATTTATTTGGCTTTATCGTGAAATGAACCTAATAAAAAAGCGCCAAATTGGCGCTGATTTACAAACTCACGAAAAACAATAGGTTGTCGGTATTATGTAAAACTCGTCTATTAAGCAAACATTTGTTAGATAAACATAAAATCAATAAGTATTTAAGTATTTAAGTATTTAAGTATTTAAGTATTTAAGTATTTAAGTATTTAAGTATTTAAGTATTTAAGTATTTAAGTATTTAAGTATTTAAGTATTTACTAATAAATAGTTTTCAAATGTTGCAGGGCAAAATCAATATGCTGAACATTAAATAAATTCAATTTGCGTTTTGCCCAAACTTCCCCTGCTGACCAATTTGCCATACCTTGCCTAACACCTTCCACTGTAGCGGGATATTGTTCTTGATAGATCAGCCAATCCACGGTAGATAGCAGCTCCAAACCAAACGGCGACTCAAATCCTGCTATCACTTTATCAACTTCTATCAAAACAGGTAAAAAATCTGACATTGACGTTTGCAAATACTGCTCAACTTCAGCTTGTTTGGTTTGGTTAGCCCAAATGACATCCAAAGGTTTGCAATCTGGCAGACGTTTTTCAGCCAATAGATAGCTACCGTCTAGGTGATTGAGCAAATGACGCAGATTTGGGGCATAAGTACCATAATAATGTGGCATAAATGATAACTGTAGCGGATTGACTAAACGATGACGCTCAATCGCTCGTTGCAAAAACCACATCAGCTTATGCACTTCAAGCAAACTACACTCCATACCAAGCACCCAATAACGGTCAATCACTTGATACAACAAGGCTCTGGCATGGGTGAGACTGTCAGTTGTGGGTGCAGTCGCAACGCTATGATAACTATCTGATGGTTCAAAAATTTGAATATCAATATTTAGTAAATCACCCAAGGCTTGTTCGATAAGGGGTTTTACCTGTTGCCAGGGCAGTCCGCCATTACCCGCACCTAATGGGGGAATAGCTATCGATTCGACATGATTATCAATTAACCATTGTCGCAAATTCTGCAGTCCTGCTTGTATCCATTCGATTTTTGATTTAGCTCTCCAATGCTGTTTGGTTGGGAAATTCACTATCCATCTTTGCTTATGGTGAGGCTGTGCTTGTAACTGTGAGTGTTGAGTCGATGAGGTACTAACTTCAACCACAAACATTTCACCGACTTTCACATCCCCTGATTTGCACGCTTTGGCATAGCGTTTGAAATTTTCGGGAAATTGTTGTTTAAACATTAACGCAATACCTTTGCCCATCACACCGACGGTATTGACGGTATTAACCAAAGCTTGAGCATTTGATTCAAGTAAATTACCTTGGGTGTATGTAATCATATCAAAGATACCAGTTGGGTCGGCTATATACATCCAATGTAATGCCAGACGTATTGATTAATTGTTGAATGCTTTGTTTGACGTTGTCATCATAACAACAGATACCGATAATTGCTGATATGGGGCATTGATGATAAATCAAAAATTCGGCTTGATAACGCTCAAATTTTGCCAAGTCATTGGGATCACGGCTAAAATCACGGCGCTGCAATAATGCCCAATCGATTTGGTCTAGGTCTTGTTTGTCAGTAAAAAAATTAGTCCATTGGTAATAAGCATGGCTATTGGTAAAAACATAGTCCAAATGATGGCTTTCTACCGCATCAATAGACGATACCAAAATCACGATATCTTGCATGGGTCTTTGCATCACACCGCGACCTGATTTTATATTAAGTAACATGGGCGAAAATGGGGTAAAGTAAAACGGCACATAATCATTGAGATAGCCTTGTGGTCCTACTGGAACAGGATGTTTGGCACGTTTTTGGATAAGCTCAGGGTTACCGATATGCTGCCAGTTAGGCGATTGAATAGGGCTATTGCCACTGTGCAAGCCATTGGCAAAAATCCATGGTAAATTCGCAATATGGACAATCCGCCATATCAGTCCTTTGTTTGGGTTTAATGTATTACTATAATCATAAGTCATAAGTAAATACTTATATAATTTTTTAAGTAAATATATAAATAATTATATAATTATCCAAATAGTTCAGAATGTGTTTTTAGATGGTGCAGTTCAATTTCATCGTCATGCAGTTTATATACCAGCACCAAGTCTGGTTTGATATGACAATCTCGATAACCTCTAAAGTTACCAGTCAAGGCATGGTCACGGTATTTTTCTGGCAGTTGGATTTTTTGTACCAAACAATTTAATACTTCCGCCCATTCTGCGGTGGCTAAGTGTATGACTTGTTTTGCCATGTCTTTTTTAAAGCTTTTAGCAATCGAGATTTTACGTTTCACTTAGCGAGCTCCGCCACTGACTTATTAAAATCATCAACCGTGGTAAATGTTTCATATTCGCCATTTTCAAATTCTTGAATGGTTTGGCGTAGTAGATTTTCACCTTGTGGGCTTAATTGATACTCTTTTTGATAATCAAAGGTCAATGGCACGGTACGAGTTTTGGCGACTTGTTTTAAAAATAGCTTGATCGCTTGTGAGGGGGTCAAACCGTAGCTATCTAGTACTTCAAAGGCTTCATCACGCAATTCTTGGTCAAGTCGAATGTTATAGGTAACAGCCGTCATACTATTACTCCTTATACGTTAGTTATACGTAAAGTATAGTGCAACTGATAATAGCTGACAATAGGTAAAGTGACGTATTCATACAGAGTTTTAAATGTAAATACTTAAATATTTAAAAAAAATATATAAGTATAGATATATATACCTATATACTTATTTACTCTTTTTCGTTTTAGTTTTTTTGCTTTTTTATCAATCGCTTGTTGCTCTCTTTCGGTATTTATTAGGATTTCGTAGCGTTCGAGTCAGTGAGCAAGGCGGCTTGCGGTATCCGCAAAGCCTTTTGGATTGTAGCGTTTGTCCCTGGCGGCATCTAGGTTATTGTGGGTGCTCTCATTGCTTAGGCTAATAAATTGCTCATATTCGGCTCTTAAGCCTAAGCCCTGCAAAACAGCGGCTTAATCACCTTCATAATATGGCTGACGGATGTATAATGCTGCCTCAAATTACCGCGTGCGCGCGTTAAACTCAGGAATCCAATATTGCTCCCGAAACAAGCCGCCATTCACATACGGAAAGCAAGTCAAATGGCTGGGCTTGTCTGCGCGCTTGGGGCTGTCTATTGGTCAATCAAGCACTTCAAACAACTCATGGGTGTCTGAGCCATCCACCTGTGTCGTTGCTTGTAAGGTCTAGCAAGAACTGTCTCTATCAAAAATTCCAGTATCTTCAGCAAAAAAAACAAACTGGTTAAAAAAATATTGATTGCATGGATGTCATCTTGCGTATCAAACTCGTTATAGCACTTGATAAAATCAGACAGCCGCCCCATTTTTTCGGACGCTTTGACATCGGCATGGTGTTCGCTAAAGTCTTTGGCACGTTCAAGCCCCACTAACTGCAAAAAGAAAGTATAATCCCTATTAGGCTCAGCAAACTCAACATCGAACGTATCATCGGTTTTGACATCGTAAGCCAATAACGTCTGAAAATCGGTAACGATGATAATGCAGATTTTGTGGGTTTTGATAAGTGGGTCGGTTTTGAGCGTTTGCAGGGCATTTTCGAGTTGCTCACTGGCGGTCAAATAACTATCAGATAGCAAATCACTATAATTTTTCCAGTAGGTTTAAAATAGATCTTGTATTTTAAGGCAACTTCGGCAAATTCTAGGTTTTTTGCGACATTGGTGCGGGTGTTTTGATTACGAATATCATTCAGCGTGGTTTTGGAAATATCAAGCAATGCCAAAAAATCCAAAATAAACTCGCTTTGCGGTTGTTGACTATTTGCAATTCCCTGTGTGATTTTTTACAGTCCATCAAAAAATTGCGCCTGATTAAATGCCGTTTTCACCTCAAAAAAGGTAAATATTTCCTTATATATAAGTATTGATATAAATACCTATGTACTTACAAAAATTCCGCCTTGCTTACAATTAAGATTGAACTTGTGACTCCAAATTTTTACACCTATTAAAAATTATTCTATACGTATTTACTTATTTAAGTAAATACGTATTTACATATTACCGTTTATTTACCGTTTGCTCGATTAACTCAATTAAAATCTGTGTCACTGTTTTGCGACTGTCTAACGCATGTTGCTTGAGCTTAATGTATAAATCTTCATCGATATTAAAATTAGCTTTGATTTTTTTGGGTTCAACATCTGTTACGTCTGACAAGCTGAGTTCTTGCTCGGCTTTTTTTTGACTCGGTCTGCCTGCCATTAAATTACTCATTCTCTACTCCTTACATCAAATAGCTTTTTACTTCAGTGGCTAAGGCATTCATCTCTGCCACCGCATCGCTGGTTTTACTTTCTGTTTCAAATACCGTTTTACCAATCGCTGCACTATTAGGGTAAGCGATACGTTGGACGATTTTGGCATTGAGCACAGGTAGACCATACTCGATCAGCACTTCTGACACCTCACTGCCGATTTTGGTATTTTTAATGGCACGAGACACCACAAATGCTGATTTGAGCTTATTATCGGTCATTTCAATGCGTTGCTTGACCAAATCCACCAAATCACTGGTTGCCCAAATGTCATAAGGTGACGGTTGCACAGGAATCAGCACAAAATCTGCTGCTTTAATAGCAGACACTGCAAGATCAGTTGCTTGCGGCGAACCATCAATGACTACAAAATCTTTATCAGAGATATTCTTCAAATCTCTATCTAGAGTAGGGCGATCCAGTCCAATAACAGTTACAGGATTGCTTTCATTAACTGCACTCCAATCCCTTGCAGAACCTTGCTTATCACTATCGACTAATAACACACTACTACCTTGTAGCTGTAAGGCTCTGGCTAAGTGGGTGGCGATGGTGGTTTTGCCACTGCCACCTTTTTGGTTTAACACGGCAATCACTTTCATACTTATATCCTTAAATACTTATATCATTAAATACATATATACTTACTTAAGTATATGTGCAAAAATAATTAAATGCAATCGTAGCGATTCAACCTACCCCCAATTTTTACACTTATTATTTATAAAATTTACAAACCCCGAATTTTTACACCTTATTACAAAACCTAGAATTTTAAAGATATTTTTAATACATCATAAATTCTTATTTCCAAAAAATACATCATCAAAACTTACAAGTAGGCTTAAAAAGTAAATTTATCAAATTTAAGCGTTTTAACAGCCTTTACCATTGATTGGCTACCTAATTACCATTTTAGTGTTACTGGCCAGTTAAAACGCATCCTATGCGATTTTAGCGCTATATAATTCATGATTAGTTAACACTGAATTTTAAAATATGTAAATTGACTGGGTTTAACCCCAAAATTTTACACAATTAACGTAGTTTTCAATCCTAATACTCAAAAAATAACCTTGTCCATAAAATTTACCCCAATAATTTACATCTTTCAAAAAAAAATTTCTTTTTTCTTTTTTAAAGCTTTCTTCTTTTTAAAGCTTTTGTCCAAAAAATAAAAAACGCTGGAGCTATTGGTATGACTGGCCTAGGTGAATTTTTTTTAAGAAGATGTATGTAAAAAAATGGGGTAAACATGTAGAAATTTGGGGTTTAACATGTAGAAATTTGGGGTGAACATGTAGAAATTTGGGGTTTAACATGTAGAAATTTGGGGTATATATGTATTTATAAACTTAGAAATTACATATATAATATTATAGAAAATATATTCGATTTGGAGATGAAAAAATGTCGACAGGAGATATGACCCCAGAAGAATTTAAAGAATTTCAAAATAATTTGAGGGAAGCTATAGGTAATACTTATACGGTAGAAGTGGGTAAAATATTAACTCAAGAGGAAGCAGAAAATTTAATTCGCTATATTCGTGTTGTTCACAATGATCCTGATGCGACTATTCAAATAATACAACCACTAGAATATGAAAAACCAAATTTTGACTTTGAAATTATTGCTAAAAATAATCAAATTATTTTGCAAAGAGAAAACTTGGATTCACTGTCATTAGACTTGGAAATAGAGGAAGCATCATTAGCGCCTACAGAGTCTATCAAGTTAAACGAGTTATATGTTAGTGAAAATGCTACTAGCGATAATGACAAAATTTCAAAAATTTATGGTGAAAACTGGATTGTATTGCAAAATCGTTTATTAAATGCAATTAGCGATCTTAATCAGGATGAAAGAAGATTTGTTATATTCCTATCCCCATTGGTGCGAAAAGCAGTAGATATCAATCCACACCAACGTAACTTTACTGTAGTAGCAAAAGATTTTGCAAAAGAATATGACATTGCTGAAAAACATGTCTATGAGAAGTTAAAGAAAATTTCTAAAAGTATTCATGGTAAAGTTTTTTATTATTGGAATTTTAAAGCTAATAAAAAAGCTAATTTAAAAGGCGTTTCTTGGATTGGTACAGCAGAATATAAAGATCAAGAAGGTATGGTGGAAGTATCGCTGCTTGATGAAGTGATACAAATGCTCACGGTATTTGATAAATCCAATCCTTTTACCAAATATGAGCGTAACCACATTGCTAATTTAGGTAGCCATGGCATTATCTTATTTGAATTAATATCAAGCTGTATGCACCAGTTATTCAAAAGCAAATCTTATGAAATAGAATTCCTACGAGAAAAATTTAATTGTAAGGATACTTATTTGCCAATTGCAGAATTCAAAAGGAATGTAATCGATAAGGCAATTAAAGATGTTGAATCGAATACGCCGCTTAGAATCAATTATGAACAGAAAAAAACTGGGAAAAGGGTGACAGAGCTACTATTTAGTTTCTATGATTCAAATGTCAAGAAGGAACAACTAGAAGAAAATATGTCGGTGAAAAATGATGCTATTACTACTACTGAAGATAAAAAAGTATTTGGATGGCAAACCAAAGGCTTAAGCGATGCTCAAATCAAGAAAATCGCTGTCTATCAAAAAGAGTTCATTGATGCCAACACTAGTAAAATGTCACCTAATGATCGTCGAGACTATCCTGAAATTTTCGAAGATTGGAAAGCCAAGCTTAAAGACCCTAAGCAAGTTAGTACATTTCATAAAGTTCAGGAGTTGCTAGAACGTAAAAAAAATTAAACCAACCTTATATTAGCCTAAGCAAAAACTTGCCCTTAGTCAGGGGGACACAACCATCACCCATTAAAATAAAATATATTAGGTTTATGGTTATCCTACTTTAAAGAATAACATAAGTTATTGAATGATGCCTGGTGCCTTGCTATGCTAGGTTAACATTAATAAAAGGAGTTAATTATGTCTGTATCTATTTTTGATAATCAAGAAGCCAATGAGTTAAAAGAGCGTCAACGCTTAGAGGAGTGTAAGCATCCGACCATCCCATCTAGTAGCAACCTAAAAAATGCGAGATAGTGCCCACTAAAAATGATCTGAACCCCGAAAGTTGGACAACCTTTTTTAACGATTTTTGAAGTATTTCTCCCTATATT